>NZ_CALIMQ010000096.1 GCF_938045535.1 uncultured Campylobacter sp.
ACCGCTTCTTTCTTATGATCCTTGGAATTTAGATATTTTTTAAATCGCTCGAAAAAAGCGCCATTTTGAATAGGCAAAAGATCGCTTTCCAGGACACTTAGAACCCATTCGTTGATCTTTTTTTTCTTGGTTTTTTGGATCTGATGAAAGACGTCCGGACGGATGTCGGTTACTACGATACGCGCTAAAAACTCGAAAATCCCCGCTTCGATGACGTAGTTGATATCCACGTCGCGCTCAAAGCTAGCGATAAAATAAGCGATAATAAATTTATGCGCCTGCTTGTCGAGCTCGACTAAACTTACCATCTTTGGGTAATCGTTCCAGCGACTAATGCTTGCGGATTTAAAAATTTGTTCGACTAAATTTGAGCTTATCATCGGTAAATTTGATCCGAGTTTATTTCGATTACGGTGTGGACATTGCCGCGTGGATTAAAATCGCCCGTGATTTTCATAAATTTAGGCTTTAGCTTGCTTTGCAGTGCGCTATAAATTTCATTTATGCTATCTTCGTGGCTAATATAGCGGTTCATAAATGAATTTATGTAAATTTTAATCGCTTTAAGTTCGACTACGAGCTTATCCGGGATATATTCCAAATAGATCGTCGCAAAATCTGGATAGCCCGAGCGCGGGCAGCGGCAGCAAAACTCAGGTAGGGTTATTTTTATAAGATAATCGCGCTTTTGTTTATTGGGCCAAACTTCTAAATTTTCGATGTCAAATTTTTCAATTTCCTCTTCGCCGTATCTCACTATGATCTCCTTAAATTAGATATATCGTTCGGCTTTTCGACGCAAAATCCCTGAATATAATCGATACCCATTTTATAAAGCTGCATTTGAAATTCCTCTTTGTCAACGAAACGCATTACGGTTTTGATGCTCGATTTTGCGCAGGCTTCGTTCATGCCTATAAATATATTTTTAATTTTTTCATCGTCTAAATTTTTATTAAATTCTATGTCATAAATGATAAAATCGACGTTTAGAAATTTTAAATACTCAAAGCTCGCGTTTGAGCCGCCGAACTGCGACAGCGCGAAGCTAAAACCGAGTTCGCGAAATCTAATTAAAATTTCATCAAAGCGCTTGATCTCAGAATAGATAAGCTTTTCGTTAAACTCAAACACGATCTTTTTCGGATCGATTAGGTTATTATCGATGAGCTTTAAAATTTCATTGCGAAACTCATTATTTCGCAGCGTTTGAGGCATAATCTCGATAAAAATTTTAGCGTCGATATCCTTAAAATAGATGATTCTAGAAATCTGCCTCATCATCGAAATATCGTATTTAATATCGTAATGATTTAGAAGCAAAATATCTAAAATTCTACTTTTTGTGATCTTTTCGCCGCTTCTTAGATCAAGCTTCGGAATCAAATTTATATGAGATTTTACCCCGTTTTTATCCGCAACGCGCTGATATTTAAAACTGAAATTTTCACTATCTATCGCCTCCATCACGTCGGCGGAAAATACGTCTATTAATACTTTCTCTACGTCAATAGCCTTCTCGCCGTGCTCTTCGTCGTCCAGGTGATTTATCTTATAAAATAGCGCATTTACGATATTATGCAGATTGCGATCATAGGAGCTTGGAAGCATCGTAAATTCGCTTTTAATCTCTACATTTTTGATCGTCTGACTTGAAATTTTATGCTCAAACATCCTCAAAATATGGCTTAAATTTGTAGCTTTTGATTCTACACCGAATACGAAGTAGCCGTTTATAAATCGACCTATCGGAAGGTCCTTAAAGCCCTGCTCCGCCATAAAATTTGAAAGTTCCTTACAATACTCGTATAAAATTTCATCGCCGTTTTTATAACCGTATCGATCGTTTATGTCGATGATATTTTTAATTCGCAAAAGCACAATATTTATTTGACGATTTTTAGCTAGATCATTGCTTAAAATTTTCTCGATCTCCTCGCGCACGAATACATGCGTAACGGGATCAATCAGCGTCTTTTGAAAACCGAAATAAATTTGATAGATAACGTAATAAACATAGCAGATTAAAAGTATCAAAAATAAAATTACGTCGTCAAATTTAAACTCGCCGTTTCGGAACAAAATAATTCCGAAAACAATTAAAACGCAGGTAAACGGCACCGAAATTTTAAGTGCCGTTATGAAACGATTTTCGCGCTCTTTGGTCTCACTAAATAACATCTAAACATCCAAATGTTTTACATCTTTTGCATGATCTTGGATGTAGTTTCGGCGCGGCTCGACCTCATCGCCCATGAAAAGATTAAAGGTATCGCTAGCACTCTGCGCATCGGCAATATTAATTTTTAATAACCTTCGATTTTCAGGGCTCATAGTGGTTTCCCAAAGCTGCTCCGGATTCATCTCACCAAGACCTTTATAGCGCTGAATATAAGCGCCTTTTTTCGAGCTTTTTTCGATTTCATCTAAAATTTCAATAAAATCCTTGCCAAAGCTTACATCCCGCTCTTTGATCTTTGAATAAATTCTGATCGCCTCTTCAAAGATATAATTGCCGAATAGATTCTCATCTATCACAAGCTGTTCCAAGCCGCTCGGAGTTTGGACATAAATTCTAATGCCTTCATCATTTACGTAGGAATTTAATATATTAAATCCTTCGCTTTCTAGGCGCGGTTTTAAAATTTTAAATATCTCCTCGTAGCCGAGGCTTCGCGCTTCGTCGTTTTCTATCAAAAATCTAATCGCGCTAAGCACGCTGAAGCGCTTTTTGAGCTCATTTAGAAGCGAGCGGTAATTTGAGACTATTTTTAGATAATCGATCAGATCCTCGTTGCCAATACCTTCAAACTCGCCCATATCGATGCCCGTTTCGATCAAAAACTCGCTAAGCGCCTTTTCGTCTTTCAGATAAATCTCTTTTTTGCCCTTTTTATATCTAAAAAGTGGCGGCTGTGCCAGATAAACATAGCCGTTTTCGACAACAGGGCGCAAAAATCTAAAGAAAAATGTTAGAAGCAGCGTCTGAATGTGGCTGCCGTCAACGTCCGCATCGGTCATAATGATAATTTTGTGATAGCGGAGCTTTTCTTCGTTAAATTCCTCGCCGATACCGCAACCAAAGGCCGTGATCATATTTTTAATCTCTTCGGATTGCAAAATTCTATCCAGGCGCGCCTTTTCTACGTTTAAAATTTTACCTCTAAGCGGCAGGATCGCTTGAAACACGCGGTCTCTTCCCTGCTTCGCCGAGCCGCCCGCACTATCACCCTCGACTAGATAAATTTCGCTAATGCTTGCATCCTTACTCTGACAATCGGCTAACTTTCCTGGAAGGGTTCCGACGGAATTTATATTGTCTTTTTTGCGCGTTAGATCGCGTGCTTTTTTTGCCGCTTCGCGACCGCGCGCGGCTAAAAGAGCCTTATTCATAATGGCGCGCGCTTCGATAGGATTTTCTTCAAAATATTTGCTAAGCACCTCAAACGCCATCTTTTGCACGATCGGCTTAACATAGCTGGAACCCAGCTTGCCTTTAGTCTGCCCTTCAAACTGCGGCTCGGGAACCTTGACGCTAATTACCGCGATGAGCCCCTCGCGAACGTCGTCGCCGGTGATCTTCGTATCCTTTTCACGTGCAGCCGCATTTGCCGCGACGTAATTTGTTATCGCGCGCGTAAGACCCGCTCTAAAACCAGCCTCGTGAGTACCGCCGTCCGGAGTTTTGATATTATTTACAAAGCTCAGTAAATTTTCGCTATATGTTTCGTTATACATAAGCGCGAAATCCACCATAACATCTTCCGCGCCGTCGCTAAACGATACGGCTTTGGATATGGCAGGCGCTTTATTCATATCGTTTACGAAGCTTTCTAAACCGCCTTCAAAGTGAAAGTGCTCGTCCCTGCCCGTGCGGTTATCTTTAAAATTTATCGTGATTTTTGGATTTAGATACGCTAGCTCGCGAAATCTTTTCGATAAAATTTCATCGTCAAATTCTAAAATTTCAAAAATTTCGCCGTCGGGCCAAAACTCGATCGTCGTGCCCGTGCGGTTAGTAGTTTTTATCTTTTCAAGCTCTGTAGTAGGAATTCCTTTGGCAAATTCTTGTCTATAAATATTTCCGTCACGTTTGATCGTAGCAACGAGCTTTTTTGAGAGCGCATTTACAACGCTAACGCCCACGCCGTGCAGACCGCCGGAGACTTTATAAGTGTCTTTGTCAAATTTACCGCCTGCGTGAAGCACGGTTAAAACCACCGTCGCGGCAGGAATTTTTTCGGTCGGATGTATATCGACGGGGATTCCGCGACCGTTATCACTAACGATACAACTTCCCTCGCTAGTGATCTCAACATCGATTGTGTCGCAGTAACCTGCCATCGCCTCATCGATCGAATTATCTACAACCTCATAAATCATATGATGAAGTCCACCGATATTGGTGTCTCCGATATACATTCCAGGGCGCTTTCTAACAGCCTCAAGACCTTTTAAAACTTTAATATTACTGGCGCCGTAATTTTGCTTCATAATTTTCCTTTAAATATTATTTATCGGCATGACAACCGTTTTTAGGTCGTCCGCGCTAAGTACGAACGCCGTATCGGAGTTGTTAAAATCAAGCTCAAAAATTTCACTCTCAATATTACTTAAAAAATCAAGCAGAAAGCGATTTTTCACGCCGAAGACTATCTCGCCGTTTATATCGATCGCCGCTTCAATTTCGGTCTTTGCTTCGGAATTATCTTCGTTGATACTTTCAAAAACCATTCCGTCCTTCTTAATGGTAACCTTCATCTCCTCGCACATTGCATTTATCGCTCGCACGCCGCTTACCATCTTATCGCGCGGGATTAAAATTTTATACGCCGTATCGCTTGGGATCACGCGCTCGTAGTTTGGAAATTTGCCGTTTATAAGCTTCGTAAAAAACTCAAAATTTTCGCTCACCGCTAGTAGCACGTTTTCGTCGTAGTAAATTTTAATTTTATCCGAAAATAGCTTTTGAATTTCGCCTATCGCCTTTTTAGGGATTAAAATTTTAGTATCTAGCTCGCCCGCTTTTGATTGAGTGATCAGCTTATAAACGCTAAGTCGCTTAGTATCGGTTCCGACTAAATTTAAAAATCCCTCTTTTACGTCGATTAAGGCTCCGTTTAGCTCATATTTCGGATTGTTCGTATCAATTGACGGATATATTTTTTTAAGGCTTCTTCCTAAAATTCCAGCATTTACGTCAAAGCTATTTTTGCCCTCTATTGTAGGAAAGCTCGGAAAATCCCTCGTTTCAAACATCGGAAGCTTATACTTAGATTTTTTTTGCTTTACAAATAGCGCTCCGTTGACAGTTTCTAAAGTAACGCTATCGTCGCTTAAGCCTTTGATAACGTTAAGGAGTTTGCCTCCGTTTGCAGTGGCTTCGCCTTCTGTTTCTATAGCGACGTTCTGAATATTATAGCTAAGGCCTATTTCGTGATCGGTAGCTTTTATACTAAAAATTCCATCTTTAGCACTCATTAAAAGATGCGAAGTTATCGAGCTTAGATCTTTTTTATCAAGGTAGGAGCTAGTATTTGAAACTATCTCTTCTAAAAGTTTTTTAGTGATTAACACTTTCATATTTTTATCCTTTTAAATTTTTATCGTTGTAGTAGTTGGTAAGTGGTTTTTGTGAAAAACTTATCCTAAAGCTTGTCCTTAGGTATTTTATCCAGTGAGTAAGTAGCTTTGTTTTATTCACTTTCATTATACTACTTTAAATTATCTTCGACATTCACGACACTAAAATATTGTGTTATTCTATCAGTTTATCTTACCTTAGTATAACTTAGTGAAAAAATTAACAATATTTTCCGAGAAAGTATTGACCCTCATTTTTAACTATGTTATAGTCTTTGTGAAAATATGTATTAAGTTAAAGGAGGGTCTTTTTATGAAAGAGACATTCAATCGTTGGCAAGTTTTAGCTGCATCAACTGCTATTCTCCTCTGTACAGGGGCAGTCTATTCTTTTTCCGTTTTCGCTGGGCCTCTAAGTTCTTCAACAGGCTGGTCAATGTCCGAAATCATGCTCGCATTTGCAATTAACTCAGCAATCGGACCGATCCCCATGATTCTCGGAGGTTATTTGGTAGACAAGGGATATGTAAAATGGACAATCGCCCTTGGGGCCCTTCTCTTTGCTAGCGGCTTTTATCTAACTGGTTATGCTAGTTCACCAGCCATGCTCTATCTGACCTATGGTTTGATGGCAGGTCTTGGTCAAGGATTTGCTTATTCAGGAGCCCTCTCAAATTCTCTTCGTCTCTTCCCTGATAAACGTGGCTTAGCTTCTGGGATTCTAACAGGAGGTATGGGGTTTGCTGCAGTTATCGCGTCACCAGTTGCAAGTAGTCTCATTCAAAAACAAGATGCCTTCTTTGCTTTTCGAACAATCGGACTGGTCTATATTGTTGTTATTATCTGTGCAATTTTCTTCATCAAGGCAGCCCCAAGTGGTTACCAACCTACAGGTTGGAAAGCTCCAGCACAAACTAAACAAGGACCTGCTAAT
>NZ_CALIMQ010000097.1 GCF_938045535.1 uncultured Campylobacter sp.
GCGTTTGCCGTCGTAGGTAAAATTTAAATTGCCGTCCTCGATATGCGCGCGTTTGATCTGATCTGCGCGGACTAGCTCGCTAAATTCGCGCTCGGTGATGTATCGCGAATCGTCTTTAAAATAAACGATCGAGAGCAAAACGATAAGTAGCACTAAAAAAATCAGAATTATATTTAGCTTGCTTTTTTTGATTTTATGCAAAATTTCCATCAAATTTAATCTCATAATCTCTTATCTCCATCCATTTTTTCGACAAATCCTCATCGCTTTTGATCCAAATTTTATCATAAAATTGATCATATCCTTCATAAAACTCTCCATTTTTCCGCTCGATCAGCACATTTAGCGGCACCTTGTGCGAGAGGCGAAATTTATAATTATTCAGCGCCGTTATGTTTTGCAGCATCTTTAGCCGCGCCTTCGCCGTTTTGCCGTCTATGCGGCCTTTTAGCGACGCCGAAGCGGTCCCTTGCCGCGGCGAAAAGATAAAGGCGTGCAGATGCGTGAGCGGGAATTTTTTGAAATTTTCTACCGCTTCGAGCCAAATCTCTTCGCTCTCGCCCGGGTGCGCGACGATAAAATCCGTCCCCAGCGCAAACCCGCGCTCCGCAAGCTCGCAAAAAAGCTCCAAATCCCTTAGCGCGGAATTTCGGCGGCGCATTATGCTAAGCATCTTTTGTGAAGTGTGCTGAAGCGCAATGTGCAGATGCCGCTCCAGCCAGGGCTCGGATAGAATTTCGCGAAAGCTCTCATCGATCTGCGAGGGCTCGATACTGCCTAGGCGAATGCGGCGAATTCCGCGGATCGCGCCCAGCTTTTGAAGCAGCGCGCCCAGGCTCGTGCCTGAGGCTTTGCCGTAGCTTCCGATATTAGTGCCGGTTAGCACGATCTCGCTAAAGCCGTTTGCGGCAAGGCTCGCCGCCTCTTTTAAGATCGCGTCTTCAGAGCTGCTGCGCGAGCGGCCGCGCACCGAGGGGATTATGCAATAGCTGCAGTTAAAATCGCACCCTTCCTGAATTTTAATAAAAGCTTTGGTGTGATCCTCGTAGTCGCTTACCAGGTTTTTTTCGACGCCGTCAAGACCTCCGATATCGTAAAATTTCGACTCCGAGCCCAAAAACTCGTCGATCTTCTCCTTTTGCGACATCCCGAACACGCCGAATACCGCGCCGTTTTTATACAGCTCCTCGCCGCGCGATACCGCGCCGCAGCCGGTTAGCAATATCTTTTTGCCGAGGCGGTTCATCTTATTTACGTAGTTTCGCACGTCCGCATCGGCGCCGTTCGTAACGGTGCAGGAGTTTATCACGACGACGTCCGCGCCCTGCTCGTCATGCGTGATCTCGCCCGATTTGAGGTTGCTTTTGATAAGCTGCGTATCGTAGATATTTGTGCGACATCCAAACGTTTTAAAATAAATTTTCAAATTTCGCTCCCGGATCCGCTTCCTGTAGCAAAGCCCGCGCCCTGCGCCGCTGTGTTTAAATTTTGCGGACCTTGCTGCTCGGAACCGAGATCTTGCGCCGCAAAATTTTCGCCCGCCGCCATGTAGTTTTTGCCGTTAAAAAGCGTGTATGCAGGATAAGCGATCTTGATGTCGGGCTCGCTTCTTAGTGCATCTAAAATTTCAGCCGAGATGTTGCTGCGAAGCCCGAGCGTCGCGTAAGAGTTCGTCATATACCAAACCGAAATTTCAATGCCGTATGGCTCAAAAAAGCTAAAAATTCTAGGCTCGACGTTTGGATTTTTGATACTGTATTGTGAGCGTAGCTTGCCCATCTGCTTTTTGGCGATGTCGGTGTAGCCCTTGGAATACTTTCGCACGATGTTTTTTATGAGATACATCGCCTTTTTATGGTTGCTATCAAATGTTAAAAGTATGCTAATGCCGTCCCAGACCGTCTTAAGCCCGCTGTGGGTGTAGTTTGAGATAAGATCGGTAAAAATATAATTATTCGGTATGAAAATTACCCTGCCCGCGCGTTTATTTTCTCTCCACGTAGTCATAGTAACGTCCTCAAAAATCGTCATCCTAAGCACCGAAATATCGATGATATCGCCTACGTAGGTCTCGCCGTTTTTATGCACTCTAATACGATCGCCCACGCGAAAGCTGCCGCCGAGCACGATCGTAAGCCAGCCTAAGGAGCTCATAAACATATCTTTCATCGCAATCGCAAGACCTGCCGAGGCAAAGCCCAGAACCGTCACGAAGTGCGTCATATTCTCGATGTAAGAAAAGAGCAGTATCAGCGCAATCAGCGTGAAATTTAAAACGTTGATAGCTTTATTTACGATATAAAAATTCTCGTCGTTTTTGATATATTTTTTCGCCACTACCTTGCAGAAAAACGACAGTGCGATGACTACAAGTATCCATACGGCGATATTTCCCGCGCGCTTGATCTGCGCTTTTATATCGGCGGTCTGCACGGCGATTTGGGAATTGATCTTTTTTTCGTAAACGTCGTATGTGGTCTGCGCGATCTCATATGCGGAGCTAAACTCGCTAAGCTCATAATCTAAGCTTTTAAGCTCCGCCACGGCGCTTGTGTCTGGATCAATCTGCATCAAACGCTCATATAGCGCCCTTTTTGCTTCAAGTTTATCGATTAAAGCTTTAATATTTTCGATGGCGTTTTTCTGCTCCATCTTTTGAGCTTGCAAATTTCTAATCGTAGAAAAACCGGAAATTATCGAAAAAGGATTTGTAATGCGCGCAGGCTCGGGAGTTTCGGGCATCGCGATGATATCTAAAAACGGAGATTTTTCATACTCTTTTAGCAGTATGAGCTGCTCTTTAACGGCGCGGAGTCTTTTTTGAATCTCTGCGATCTTATCGGTGCCGGCGCTCTTTTTTAGCTCCGCTTCGAGCTGGCTGGATTGCTTTTGTAAATTTTGATAGCCGATGAAATTTGAAAAGCGAGAGATCCAGATATTATTTTTAATCTCATCGTCAATAACACGGATCTGATCTTTTAGCGACGCGGATAGCTTGGAATTTTCATCTTTCTTCTCACTAGTGGCAGAGCTAGCGTTAGATTCTAAGCGCGTATGCGCGGCGGAGAGCGTAGAATTTGCCTCGCAAAATGCAAGATTAAAAATCAAAAAAATAGCCGCAAGCGCTCTCATTCAAACTCTTTCAGCGCTGCGATTACTTCATCTTTTGCGATCTCTTTGGAAGCGTAGAATTTACCGATGCCGTCAGGCAGGATAAATTTTATCTTGCCGTTTTCGCTCTTTTTATCGAGAAAAAACAGCTCGTAAAATTCCGCTGCATCCTCTACGTGAAATTTTATCGGAAGTGCGAATTTTTGAAGCACTTTGCGGATTCGCTCCTCCTGTTCGCCGCTTAGTTTGCCGAGGCGACGCGCTAGCGTATTTGCCATCACCATGCCGATCGCCACAGCCTCGCCGTGCAAAAATTTTTTATAATTAGTAATTTTTTCAATAGCGTGAGCAAAGGTGTGTCCGTAGTTTAGCACTGCGCGCACGCCGCTTTCGCGCTCGTCACGCTCTACAACGCTTGCTTTAATCTCCACACAGCGAGCGATTATATGCGAAATTTTATCGGCGCTTTTTAGATCGTGCGTCTCGAAAAATTTAAACAGCTCGCCATCAAAGCATACAGCCATCTTTACCGCCTCTGCGACGCCTGCGGCAAACTCTCGCGCAGGAAGCGTCGATAAAAATTTACTCTCGCAATAAACCGCGCGCGGCTGGTAAAATGAGCCGATTAAATTTTTGCCGAAGCGATTATTCACGCCCGTCTTGCCGCCGACGCTTGCGTCCACTTGCGCTAGCAAGGTCGTAGGTATATTGATAAAATTGATACCGCGCTCATAAATGCTCGCGCAAAAGCCCGTTATATCGCTAATAACACCGCCACCAAGAGCGATGAGCGTGCTTTTGCGATCAAGCTTGGAGCTAAAAAGCTGCTCTAAAATTTGCTCCACGCTCGCGGTATTTTTATACTCCTCGCCGTCTGGGATCGTGATGATAAATTTTTGCTCGCAATCTAGCC
>NZ_CALIMQ010000098.1 GCF_938045535.1 uncultured Campylobacter sp.
AAATTTGCGATACTTTGAAATTTTAAGTCTGTAAAATTTCAGGAATGATCTAAATTTTATGCAGTGCTGACTATATATAATGTCGGCGTGGGATAAAATTTAAAATTTCGTAGATAATTTACGAAGTTGCAGGATTCGCGGCTCGCGAGATTTAAAGTGGATAGAATTCTGCGCCGAGGCGAGTAAAATTTATCGCTATCGCGCGGCTTGAAATTTTAAATTTTACCCGCTTATGTGATGGCGGAATTTCAAAATTCCACCGCTCGTGCAAGAGCCAGCCTGCGCAAAACTAGATTTTAAATTTGCTTGCTATGGTTTAATGCCCCAGTCGCAAGCAGGATAAAATTTTATAAATTTAAGGAAAATATGAAAAGCGGATTTGTAACGCTCATCGGGCGGACGAATGCGGGCAAGAGCTCGCTGTTAAACTATCTCTGCGGCGAGAAAATTTCGCTCGTCTCGCACAAAATCAACGCCACGCGCCGTAAGATTAACGGCATCGCGATGAACGGCACAGATCAGGTGATTTTCACGGACACGCCGGGGCTGCACGAAAGCGCCAAGCTGATGAATAAGCTGATGGTCGAAGTAGCGCTCGGAGCTATTGAGGGTTGCGATTTGGTGCTGTTTTTGGCGCCGGTACACGATGATACCGCGGAATACGAAAAATTTTTAAATTTAAACGCAGGCATCAAACACATCGTGATTTTAACTAAAATTGACGAAGTAAATGACGAAAAGATCGTGCAAAAGCTGCTGCAATATCAAAAATTTACCGATAAATTCGAAGCGATAATCCCCGTTAGCATCAAAAAAAAGGTCTATAAAAAGCAGGTTTTGGACGAAATTTGTAAAATTTTGCCCGAGCACGAGTATTTTTACGACCCCGAAATTTTAAGCGCGACCAACGAACGCGAAATTTATCGCGACTTCATACTTGAGGCGATCTTTGAGAGTATGAGTGACGAGATCCCGTATTGCAGCGATGTCGTGATGGAAAAAGTGGTCGAAAAACCGGGTCTAACCTCGGTGTATGCGCGGATCATAACGGATACCAATTCTCACAAAGAGATGTTGATCGGCAAAAACGGCGAGGCGATCAAACGGATCGGAATTCGAGCCAAAAAGTTAATTTCAAATTTTTCTAAGGTCAAAATTTACTTAAAATTAACAGTTTTTGTAAAAAAAAGCTGGAAAAATGACGAATTTAGGGTAAAAACCGATTTTATCTATTGACATTTTATTTTATTTCTATTAGTATTAGCAGCGTAGAAAATTTCATTTGGAAGTGGAGTGTTATGGCAAAGAATAGTAAAAATGCTAGTTCGATTGTTGCGATTAACAAAGTCACGCAAACCATATTCGGTCTAAGTGAGAATGAAGTTTTCGAGCACGACTTCTCAAAAGCGAATCGTGCGAAGGAAACTTACGTCTCATATATTCCGTATAAGGATATAATGACTGCGACGGTTGAGATAAGCAGATCGGTAGAGGACGCGGATCTTTTAGATGCGATCGTCGTTAAGGTGTATGAGGAGCTGGGGCTTGACACCGCTTTGGATTACAAAATCACTTATAGTGAGGTAATAGGCGCTGGCGGCGATGATAGAATTTTCAACGTCTTTGTCGTAGATAATGCCAAACTCACTTCAGAATTCGATGCGATCGCCGCTAGGACGAACTACATCGACTATGTGGCTATGGCTCCATTTTTATACGAGGGCTTGTATAATAGAGGCGTCCTAACTCGCGACGGAATCGACTGCTTCATCTACTTGCAGCGCGACGATGCGTTTTTGGTAGTGTATCAAAACGGCGAATATTTTCAATCTCGTCAAGTAAGATACAACCTAAAATTTTTGCATGAAAAATATGTTGAGCTAGTCGGCAGTAGAGTCGATGAAGAGAGCTTTTATAGATTGCTCTCCAAACAGGGAGTAAATTTAGAAAATCCGACCGAACGCGATTATATGATCCAAATTTTTGACGATATGTTTTACTACATCAACGACGTGTTGAACGGTATTAGTAAAATTTACAACGTCAATATTCAAAATG
>NZ_CALIMQ010000099.1 GCF_938045535.1 uncultured Campylobacter sp.
CTGCGCAAAAAATTTGGGCAGATTGTATTAAATGCAAAAAGTTTCCGGTATGCAACGAAATCGCACTTATCTATACCTTATAGCGGACACGCTTTTTAGCGCGGGAGTTCTTTTCTACCTGCTTCTAAGTGCGGTGTATAGAGGCTTGCCGCCGCTGATCGGATTTTTTTTCACGGCGATGGTGGTGCAAAAATATGAAAACGACGTGAAATTTAAAAAGTTCGGCTTTAGCTGGTTTTTCTCTATTTTTTATCTGTTTTGCGCCGAGCAGATCCACGGATTTAACCTATTTAGCGTGGCTATCGCGTATTGTATATTTTATTTCGTAGTCTATGAAAACTCATTTAAATATATTAAATTTAGAAATTTTTTGATCTGCTTTTACGTGATGATCAGCTATGTTTTGGTCTTTGTGGTGAGCAACGCGATCTCGGCGATCAAAAAGAGCGAGTATCTGCCTCTAAGCGGCGAGTATTTAAATTACATCGTGATCGAAATTTTGCTCGCTCTGCTCTTTTTTAAGGGGCGGTTGGTATGAGGCTGAAGTTTGTATTTGCTTTCGTGATACTATTTTTTAGCATGCTTTTGGTGAGAATTTATTATCTTTCGATCAAATCAAACGAATTCTACGAGCAGGTCGCTAAAAACAATGTCATCTCCACCGAATACATCCCGCCGGTGCGCGGTCAAATTTTAGACGCCAAAGGCCGCCCGCTCGCGATAAACAATCTCGGCTTTTCTCTATCGATCGCGCCGCATCTAAAAGACGCCGCGCTGCAAAGCGAGCTGAATAACATCTCGCGCTACTTCAAAGATCTCAATGTCACCGCGATGAGCAAGAGCTACAAGGACGCGAATTCCGCTTATAATCAAGACTTTATCGAAGTCGTGCCGTTTTTGGACTACAACGTCACGATACAGCATTTCGCGAGCTTGAGCCTGCACGAAAATATTAAAATTTCACCCGCTTCGCAGCGCTTCTACCCTTACGGCGCGCTTGCTTCGCATATCATCGGCTACGTAGGTCGTGCCAATAAAAAGGATATCCAAAGCAACCCACTAAGTGCGCTTACCGGATACAACGGCAGAAGCGGCGTCGAGGGGTATTATAACGAGCTTTTGCAGGGCAGCAAGGGCGAGCGCAAGACGAAGGTTACGGCGCTAAATCAGGTCGTAGAGGAGATCTCGATGCAAGAGCCCAGCAGCAGCGAAATTTCGCTTACTATCGATCTTGAGCTGCAAAAATACCTCGAGGAAATTTTTAAAGACAAGGATGGCGTAGCGATCGTGATGGATCTGCGCGACGGCGCTATTATCGCGGCGGGCAGCTTCCCCGAGTACGATCTAAACACCTTCGTGGGCGGAATTTCACAGGCGCAGTGGGACGAGCTGATAAAAGATCCACGCCATCCTTTTACGAATAAGCTCGTAAACGGCCTCTATCCGCCCGGTTCGGTCATTAAGATGGCTGTAGGGATGAGCTTTTTAAACAGCGGCAAGATCAACGAGAACTGGAGCGTGTTTTGCAGTGGCGCGATAGAGCTAGGGGGGCGTAAATTTCGCTGCTGGAAGAGCTGGGGTCACGGCCGCGTGAGCTTAGTAGAGGCGATTAAAGGTAGCTGCGATGTGTATTTTTATGAAGGCTCGCTGCTAGTGGGGATCGACTATATGTCCGCGTATCTGCAGCGTCTGGGGTTTGGTAGCAAAACAGGCGTCGATTTGCCCAATGAATTTGTAGGCACGATGCCTAATAAAGCATGGAAAATGCAGAAATTTAAGCGCGCGTGGTATCAGGGCGAGACGGTCAATGCCTCGATCGGCCAGGGCGACGTGCTCGTCACCCCTATGCAGGTGGCGAAAAACACCGCGCAGATCGCCGCAGGCAAGGCTATCACGCCGCATTTTTTAAAAAGCATCGACGGCAAGCCGGTGGAATTTACCCCTACCGAGCTTTTTACGCCGAAAGAAAAGGCGCAGCTGCCTCTCGTACGGCGCGGTATGTATGAGGTCGGCAACAACCCCGACGGAGGCACCGCCTACAAGCTCATCCATACCGCAGTAGTGCCTCTAGCGGTCAAGACGGGAACCGCGCAGGTCGTAGGCATCTCGCAGACCACCAAAAAGCGAATGAAAGAGGCTGATATGGACTACTTCCACCGCTCGCACGCCTGGATG
>NZ_CALIMQ010000100.1 GCF_938045535.1 uncultured Campylobacter sp.
ATCGCGTCGCCGTGCCTATCGTACTGCGCGCGCTTTTTTTCGTCGCTTAAAATTTCATACGCGGCGTTGATCTCTTTAAATTTATCCTCAGCTCCTGGCTCTTTATTGATATCCGGGTGATACTTGCGAGCTAGCCTGCGGTAATCTTTTTTAATCTCCTCGGCGCTTGCTGATTTATCCACGCCTAAGGTTTCGTATAAACTGCTTGTACTTGCCATTTTAATCCTTAAAATCTTAAAATTTATGTAGATTATATCATAAAACTTTAGTGAGTGTCAATCAAGTTTGCTAAATTCTATTTATAAATTTTAATTTTGCGTTAAGAATATATTAGCGGACAAAATTTATAATTCCGCCAAAATTTCATTATCACAAAGGAAGCAAAAATGAAAAAATCGATCATCATATCGATAGCTTTAGCAGGTGCGCTTTTTGGCGCCAGTATCGACATTAAAGAAGCTCCAAGCAATTATGAGCGCGTAAATCCGGGCTTTAATCAAGACGTGGTGCTTTCGTATCACAGCTCGCTTGCGGACGTGAAAAAATCCGTCGTAAATATCGCGACTAAAACCAAGATCAAAGCAGGCAACAGCCCGATGTCACAGATGTTTGACGATCCGTTTTTTAAGCAATTTTTCGACTTTGACATTCCGCAACAACAAGAGCGCGAGGGAAGCTCACTAGGCTCTGGTGTCATCATCTCCGAAGACGGCTATATTGTCACAAATAATCACGTAATAGAAAATGCCGACGAAATCGTAGTTACACTACTAGAAGGCGATAAAGAGTATAAAGCCAAGGTAATCGGCACCGACCCTAAAACCGACCTTGCAATCATTAAAATCGACGAAAAAAATCTCTCTGCGGTTAAATTTGCCGACTCGTCCAAGGCTATGGAGGGCGACATTGTATTTGCTATCGGAAATCCTTTCGGCGTGGGCGGTACCATCACTCAAGGCATCATATCGGCGCTAAATAAAAACAACATCGGGCTAAATCAATATGAAAATTTCATCCAAACCGACGCTTCGATCAACCCGGGCAACTCAGGCGGCGCGCTAGTGGATAGCCGCGGCGCGCTTTTGGGGATAAATTCCGCTATTTTAAGTCGCGGCGGCGGAAATAACGGCGTAGGCTTTGCGATCCCTTCAAATATGGTAAAAGAGATCGCTGAAAAGCTCATCACAAACGGCAAGATCGAGCGTGGCTTTATAGGCGTTACGATCTCGGATATGTCTAAAGATCAAAAAGAGCTCTATGAAAGCAAAGAGGGTGCGCTAATCTCTAGCGTAGAAAAGGATATGCCAGCCGATAAAGCAGGTATCAAGCGCGGCGATTTGATTACCAAAATAAACGGCAAATCTATCAAAAACGCCAACGAGCTAAAAAATTTAATCGGCTCAATGGCTCCAGGAAGCTCAGTGGATGTAGAATTTGAACGCGACGGCAAAAGCAAGAGCACGACTATCAAGCTAGACGCGATGAAATCCGACTCCACCACCTTAGGCTCAGCCGGTGAGGACTCAAAAAGCGCGATAGAGGGGCTAAAGCTAAGGACATTGAATGACAGCTTACGCCGCAAATATAACCTCGACGACGATGTCTCGGGTGCCCTCGTCTTAAGCGTAAAAGATGGCTCAAAAGCCGATGATTACGGCTTTGAGGTAGGCGACGTGATCATCCAAGTGGGTCAAAATGATGTTAAAAGCTCGGACGACTTCGATCGATACATCAAAGATTACAAGGGCAAGAAAACCCTAGTTTGGGTTATCAGACGCGGAATTCCGCAAGGTCTTGTAATCCGCTAAGCTCGATTCGCGAGGCTTTAGCTGCGAGAAACGCGCAAGCGTTAAATTTTAACCGCGGCGAGCCGGGACAAAGCATTACAGGAACATTGCAAGTAGTAAGCAGAAACTTTTGAGATTTTGGGCTTTTTGCAAGCGAAATTTCGAGCTTTCGAGCGCAAAAGATACATAATAAACTATAAAGATGGGCTTTTGGCAGGCATTAAAAGTTGCCGGAAGCTCTCTGTTATTTCAAGCGCCTCTGAAAGCCTTCTGCTATTTCAAAATACCGCTAAAAGCTCAAATTTCGCTTGAAATTTTTAGAATTTTGCTTTTTTGCTTTTGTTTTCACTTGGAATTTTTAAAATTTAACCCTCCACGCCGCTATTTTATCGTTTTTATCGCCTCGCCTGGAACTTGCTTTAAAATTTTAATCTCTTTGCTAACAACATACCGCAGAAGTATGTGCTTCTAACCTAGAATTACTTCAAATTTTAATTCCTCTTGTATATTACTTCACTTTAAATTCTACAAATCCAAATTTTATAAAATCTATGTCCTACCCTATTTCTCGATATCAGAAACTGCTGCCTTTTTATTCTAGCGCTTTTCTCGCAGCGACGCTTATTGGGAATCCCGCTGACTAAATTTTAAGGTCGGAATTTTAAAATTTAGTCATTTTGTAATCGTAATTTTTCGTTTAAGCTTCAATAACAAAAATAAGCTGAAATTTTACTTTATTATCGAAAACGTTGCATCG
>NZ_CALIMQ010000101.1 GCF_938045535.1 uncultured Campylobacter sp.
ACCTTCACCGATCGCGGCACCTACATCAAATACGAGGATAATAAAAAGGGCAATCCCGATATGGTTATCATCAACGAAGGCGATAACGATCTGAAGAATTTTTACTCCGTAATCGCGGTCAATCCGAAGCACTGCCCAAAAGCCGACTATGAAAACGCGCAGCGTTTCATCAAATGGATCACTAGCGAGAAGGGGCAGAAGTTCGTGGGCGATTTCAAGCTGCTAAATAAGCCGCTTTTCACCCCTGATGCGAATACTCGCAAGAACTAGCTCTAGCTAAATAAAGCTAAATTTAAAGCCCAAAGGCAAAGCGTCGCCTTTGGGCTTTTGCTTTTTCATAAATCAATCTACGCGCCTTTAAATTTAGCTCTTTTGCTTCTAAATTTAGCGGGCGTTTTTTGCTGTGTCTTTTTACGATACATTTTTTACTTTCTCGCCATACGTTTAAATTTATCGCAGCTTCATTTGTAGGCAATAGGTCAAAATTTCAGCTATATTTGGGATCGGCGCGGAGAAATTTCGATCGCGTCTGGATATACTCTAATGTCTAGTGATATTTATACAGCGCAAAATTTAGTAGTATTTATGTGTGACTCAAAAATTTTAGTTTGTTATGAATTTAATTTGAAGTTGCGGTTAGGCTCGGGCGTATGAAAAACGCCCGAGCCTGTGAAGCTATGAAATTTTATGCGCGGTTTGCGGAGCTGCCTCTGTCGCGTGCCGGTAAAATTGCCTTTCAAGCGCAGGCAAAGCCACCGAGCGCGCGGCTATAAATTTCACTTTGCGGCGGGTTACTCGACTTCGGCGTCGATGACGTCGTCGTCTTTTTTACCGCCGTTTGAGCCGGAGCTTTGCGATCCGCCTTGCGCGCCCTGATTTGCGCTGGCAGCCTTGTATAGATCCTCGGCGACCTTGCTTAGGGCTTCTACTTTGGAGTTTATCGCATCCTTGCTCGCGTTTTCATCCTTTAGCACGGCTTTTAGATCATTTAGCGCGCCCTCGATCTTAGCGCGTAGATCGCCCGGCACCTTCTCGCCCATCTCGCTTAGGCTCTTTTCGGTTTGATGCGCGATACTGTCGGCTTGGTTGCGCGCTTCGACGGTCTCTTTGCGCTTGTTGTCTTCCTCTTTGTGAAGCTCGGCGTCCTTTACCATCTTATCAATCTCGGCGTCGCTTAAGCCGCTTGAGCCGGTGATGCGGATATCGGTTGCCTTGCCGGTGGCTTTGTCTTTTGCCGAAACGGTTAAAATTCCGTTCGCATCGATGTTAAATTCCACCTCGATCTGCGGCACGCCGCGAGGAGCTGGCATGATGCCCTCTAAATTGAAATTTCCGAGCGATTTGTTGTCCTTTGCGAACTCACGCTCGCCCTGCAAAACGTTGATCGTAACGGCGCTTTGATTATCCTCTGCTGTCGAGAAGGTTTGAGATTTTTTCGTAGGTATCGTAGTTCCCTTTTCGATGATCTTGGTCATCACGCCACCCAGGGTTTCGATGCCGAGGCTTAGCGGAGTCACGTCGAGCAGTAGCACGTCCTTTACGTCGCCTTTGATGACCGCGCCTTGGATTGCAGCGCCGATCGCTACGACTTCGTCAGGGTTTACGCTCTTATTTAATTCTTTGCCGAAAGCCTTTTTAACCTCCTCTTGCACCAAAGGCACACGCGTCGAGCCACCTACCATGACGACTTCTTTTATGTCGTTCATGCTTAGCCCTGCATCGCTTACGACCTTTTTAAGCGTACTTATGGTCTCATCTACCAAAGAATCGATCATACTTTCAAATTTGGCCCTGGTGATGGTTTTCATCAGGTGCTTTGGACCTGTGGCATCAGCAGTGATGAAAGGTAAATTTACCGTCGTTTCCATCGCGCTGCTTAGCTCTTTTTTGGCGTTTTCCGCAGCCTCTTTTAGGCGTTGCATAGCCATGACGTCGCCGCGCAAGTCGATGCCTGTTTCAGATTGAAATTCCGAGGTTAAAAAGTCGATCAGCTTGTTATCGAAATCATCGCCGCCCAAAAATGCATTACCGCCGGTAGCTAAAACTTCTACGACGCTATCGCCGGTTTCTAGCACGGTTACGTCGAATGTACCGCCGCCTAGATCGTAAACGACGATCTTTTCGGATTCTTTTTTATCCAGTCCATACGCAAGCGCCGCCGCGGTAGGCTCATTGATGATACGAAGCACGTTTAGGCCCGCGATTGTTCCTGCTTCTTTTGTTGCCTTTCTTTGGCTGTCGTTGAAATACGCAGGCACGGTTATGACTGCATCTACGACGGGCTCGCCCAAAAACGCCTCGGCGTCCTCTTTTAGCTTGATTAGCACCTTGGCTGAAATTTCTTGCGGCGTATAGACCTTGCCCGCGATCTCTACCGCGCACGCGCCATTTCGGTCGATGATCTTATACGGTAGGCGCTTTTTAGCCTCCTGCGCGTTTTTCTCATTCATCATAAGACCCATGATGCGTTTGATCGAATAGATCGTCTTTTCAGGGTTGGTGACTGCTTGGCGCTTGGCGCTGTCGCCTACTAAAACCTCGCCTTTGTCGGTGAAAGCGACTACCGACGGAGTGGTGTTTTTACCCTCTTTGTTCGGTATGATCTTGCTCTCGCCGCGCTCGAATATGCTTACGCACGAGTTTGTTGTTCCTAGGTCGATGCCTATGACTTTTGCCATTTGTTATCCTTTGTGTTGAATTTAAAATTTTAAAATTTGGACGATTATTTCGCCACTACTACCATAGCGGCGCGCAAAACGCGCTGCTTATACATATAGCCTTTTTGATATACTTGAACGATATCGCCTTTTTTAACGCCTTCGGCTTCAATCATCGAAATAGCGTTATGCACGCTAGGATCAAATCCCGCATCCGTCGCTATCGGAACGATACCATATTTTTCAAAAGTCTTTGTAAAAAGGCTTAGACATTGTTTTACGCCAACTTCGATTTTATCCGCAAGCTCATTACCTTCCACATCAATTTTGGCGGCCTCCTCAAGCGCGTCGATTATCGGCAGCAAATCCTTCGCAAAGCTCTCGCTAGCGTAAGCAACAGCGCTATCTTTTTCTTTTTCCAAACGTTTTTTGAGATTTTCAAAATCCGCATTGGCGCGGTAAAATTTATCAGTGATCTCACTTAGCTCGTTTTGAAGCTTTTGTATCTGCGCATCGGTATCGTCGCATGTCTGCGCCTCTTGCGGCTCGCTCGCCTCTGACGCGCACTGCTCGCAAACCTCTTTTTCTTCACTATCGCACGCTGCGTTTTTATCGCCGTGCTCTTTAAATTTATGGCTCATGCTACTCCTTTAGCGTAGTTAAAAAATTTCTCGTAATTCTCGTAAACGCTGCCTGCGCAGATCATCGTAGCGTCCTCGCCTTCGAATTTTACGGGGCGTTTGATCCCCATAAATCCGTGCTCGAAGTAGGGCGCGAAGATCAAATTTTTCGTAAAATTTACGGCGATCGAGGGGTTGAGTAAAATTTTAAACCGCTCGTCTTTGAAAATTTTATACGCCACGACCTCGTTACAAAGAAATTCGATTTTAGAATTTTTTAGCTCCTTAATTTTGGTGCTAAGCTCGCGCAGACCGATCTGCATCGAAGCTAGCTCCAAATCTCCGAGTGAAATTCCTATTAAATTTGATAGGAATTTAAAAACTCTAAAATCGTATTTTAAGATAATCTCGTCTTTTCTAAATGCAAGGATTATGAAGCGATCATCGTGATTGATAACTTCGTTTAGGGCTTCGTTTTCGGCGTTGAAAATCATACAGTAAATTTCAAAATCCTCAAGCACCGCTTCTAGCTCGCGAGCATCGTCTATTTTCAACTCATCGTCGAAGCTAAGTCTAGCGCGCCAGTAATCCTGCATCGTCGCAACTGTGGGGATTCTACCACCGCTTACATGAAGCTGCGTCAAAGCCCCCTCGTCGCTTAAGCGCTTAAAATAAATTCGGATGCTAGACGCTGACATCGCTACGCCCATACGCTCACCCAGCTCTGAAGATCCGATCGGGGTGTTGCTATCGAGATAGGCGGAAATGATGGATTCCAGGATCATATCACGTTTATTCGTTTTCACTTTTAGCACTCTTTCAGTAAGATTGCCAG
>NZ_CALIMQ010000102.1 GCF_938045535.1 uncultured Campylobacter sp.
TCATCACCATACCCAAAATCGCCAATGCAAACTGCGGCCTATAATCCCTAAAATAGGGCTTAAAGCGCGATAGTAAAGTTTTAAAGCCGTTCAAATACAATCCTTTTTTATAAAATTTTTAAAATTTAAAATCCTGAAATTCCTGAAATCCCAAAATTTATGAAATTCCAAAATTTTTGAAATTTAAGAATTTATAATTCCAAAATTCCTGAAATTTCAAAATTTATAATTCTAAAATTCCTTAAATTTTAGAATTTCCAACCTCGAAATTTCTAAAATTTTAGAATTTCGGCCGCGAGGCAGCACAAAATTTGCGCGGCGGCGCGGGACTAATTTGCGCTTCGCAAGCTCGCTAAATCAACTCGCTCGCATGCGGCGACCGTACGGACGACGTCGAGATTTAGCTTTTTTATTTGCTACTTTCGAAGCGTAAAGCGCTTTAAATGGCTTTTGCGCATCGCAGAGCGGTTTTTACATTACCATTTTTAAAGCGTAAAGAGCCTTAAAAGCGAGCGAGTTTTTATTCATCGCGATTTCTAAACACTTTCGCACGCTATAAGCGTTAAATGCTTTGAGGCGCCATAAAGCGCTCACAAATACCGTATCATAATATAACATCGCGTTTATCGCGACTTCGCATCGTCGCGCTGCATTGCTCTTTTGCACCACCGCACTAACTATAAAATCGCGACCTGCCTTGCGCATTCGCCACTATATCAGCAACATCACCGAATGAAATCGTGACTTTCGTTGCTGTGTGCACCCACGAATATCGCCGAATAAAAATCGCGCCAAAATTTGCACGTCACCACAGCATGTTCCACTGCACCTAGTCGCGTTAAAATTTACGCACAGGCTGCCGCAGTGCTACTTTCACTGCGCTGCATCGCAACTTTGCATCGCCAATTGCCATAAAATCGCACTAAAATTTACGCACAGACGAGCCGTAGTGCTACCGCTGTACCGCGCTATATCGCGCTGCTGCATCAGCCGCGCCGACGAATGAAATTACGATCCGCCTCGCGCTTCTGTCGCCGCATCACGTCACACATCGCTCCTGCACCGTATCACTGAACAAAACCGCACCGCCGTATTGCGATGCCGCAGATAAAAATCGCACTAAAATTTACGCGCGGATTAGCGTTCGGATTTACGCTTCATATCGTAAAAATCGTAAAATTTAACGTAAAATTTTACGCTAAATTTTACGTTCTACTCCGCTGCGACCTCCCAAACGGTGCCGCTAGGCGTATCCATCACTTCGATCTTCATATCAGCAAGGCGCGCTCTGATGGCATCCGCGCCCGCAAAATTCTTTTCCGCTTTCGCCTGTGCGCGCTGTTTTATCAGCTCCTCGATCTGTGCTCTTTGCTGCTCGCTCACGCCGAAGCGAAAGTATTCGGTCTCATCCTCATATAAAATTCCAAGGGTCTGCTTCGCAAACTCTAAATTTGCGGCGATCTGAGCCTTTAACGCCTTGTCTTTCGGCGCGCGATCGAGCGCTTCATTCGCTCCTGCTACGAAGCTATCGAGCACCGCAAGCGCGCCTGAGGCGTTGAGATCATCGCTTAAAAACTCCATCATCTCCGATCTAAATTTAGCCTCCGCAGCAGGCAACTCAGGCGTAGAATTTTGTCCCGCAGTGGGAGTTAAAACGTCACGCACGCGCTTTTTAAGGCGGTAAATTTTATCTAGCCTCTTTTTGCTCGCAAGCAGATCGGTCACCGAATAATTAAAATTTGCCCTGTAATGCGAGCTTAAGAGATAAAATCTCAGCGCCTCGCCGGGTGCGATTTTTAGAGCATCTCCTACAAAAAACGAGTTGCCTAGGCTCTTGCTCATCTTTTCGTTATTTACCTGCACGAAGCCGTTGTGGAGCCAGTATTTGCTTAGCGCTCTATGGCGGGCGCAGCGGCACTGTGCGGCTTCGTTTTCGTGATGCGGGAAGAGCAGATCGGCGCCGCCTGCGTGAATGTCTATGCAAAATTGCGGATCGCCGCTATCAAGGTGCGCTAAAATCATCGCGACGCACTCGCTGTGCCAGCCCGGGCGCCCTTTGCCAAACGGGCTATCAAACCAATTCTCGTCAAATTTCCACAGCACGAAGTCCTTCTCGTCGTGCTTAGCATCGTTTGAGGCGACGCGGGCAATGTTTTTGCCGGCGCCCTCTTTTTTGCCGCTAAGGCTTAGATAATCCCCGTCCTTGCGCGTGTCGAAGTAGATGCCGTCACCTGTGATCTCGTAGGCAAAGCCTTTTTGAAGAAGCGAGGATATGAGCTCGCAGATCGCGGCGATATTTTCGGTCGCTTTGGGCGAAATGCTCGCGTCCGCGACGTTTAGCGCGCTCATATCCTGCAAATATCTGCGGGTGTAAAGCTCCGTGATCTCCTCCAGGCTCTTACCGGTTTCCGCCATCTTTTTTAAAATTTTATCGTCGATGTCTGTGAAATTTCGCGCAAATTTAACCTCATAGCCCTCCGCTTGCAGTACGCGGCGCAGCAGATCGAAGCTTACGGCGCTTTTTGCGTGCCCCAAATGCGCATCGTCATAAACGGTCGGGCCGCAGGCGTAAATGCGCGCCAGCCCCTCGCTAATGGGCTTAAAAGGGAGCTTCTTTTTACTCAAACTATCATAAATTACCATAATACAAGCCTTTTAAAATGTATAAAATCGCCGCATCGCCCGCGCAAAGCGCCGCGATCGCAATAATTTTTTTTGCGCGGATTATAGCCAAAAAGTTATTAAATCCAAAAAAATAGAGATTAAAGCCAAGCAGAAACGCTCCCGTTATCGTGCTTGCAAACGCAAGCCCCACCGCACCGAAGGGTTTAAAAAACAGCGCGCACAAAGCGACGTTTATAAAGACGCACCAGATCGAAATTTTCGCGCTTAGCTTCTGCTTCATATTCGCATATAGCCAGTGCGAAAAAATCCTAGACAGCCCGAACGGCACGAGCCCCACCATATACGCGCCGAGAACTGCGGCGCATTCTATGGAATTTTGGCGAGTAAATTCTCCGCGCTCAAACAGCAGCTGCGTGATCTCGTTTCGCAACATAACGCCGCCTATCGCAGAGAGCCCGAGCAGCGCCAAAAGGAAGTAAAATCCACGCTCGACGAGCGCCAGAGCTTGCGAGTCGTCGCGAGCTTTTACGAATTTGCTCATGCGCGGAAAGATCGCCGTGCTAAGCGCGATCGCAAAAAGCGCGAGCGGCAGCTGAAATATGCGGTTGGCGTAGTATAGATAGCTGATACTGCCGCTAGCAAGGAAGCTCGCAAAGAAGGTATCTATAAACGAGCTTAGCTGAAGTGCCGACGCGCCGAGCACGCCTGCGAAAAAATTTTTATAAAAGCCCTGCGTCTGCGGCTTATCGCCCCTCGCGAGCCGCGCAAAGCCGCCCGCTAAGACGCGCAGCATGCCGGTAAATTTCAACGCATAAACATGCACCGCGAGCTGCAAAAGTCCGCCCGCTACGACGCCGAAGCTAAGATAAAGCACCGCCGTGGCGCCGTCCTTACCGCGAGCTAGCAGAAGCGCCGCTATCATCGCTAAATTTAGAAGTGCGGTCGAAAACGCCGTCGTAGCGAAGTGGTCGCGATACTGAAGCAGCGAGGCAAAGAGCGTAACGACGAAGATAAACGTAAGGTAGAAAAAATTTATCCGCACGTATGGCACCGCAAGACTGATCTGTTCGGTGCTAAATCCGTATGCCAAAACTTTAGTAAAAACGGGCGCGGCGAGCAGCACGAGCGCCGTTAAAAGCGCGATGAAAACGCTAAATTTAATAAGCACTGCTGCGGCAAAAATTCCTTTTTTACGCGCGGCGGTAAAGCTAGGCAAAAAAGCCTGCGTAAAGGCCCCCTCGCCGAATAGTCTGCGGAAAAGATTGGGTAGTTTAAACGCTACGAAAAACAGATCGCTATAAATTCCCGCGCCCAAAACCGATGCGGTAAGCAGATCGCGTACGAAACCCAAAACTCGCGAAACCAGCGTGCCTGCGCTATTTGTAAAAAAGCCTCTGAGCATAAATCTCCATTAAATTTTATAAAATGCCAAGGTTGATTATATTATAATTTCCCCTATTTTTTGATTTTGGAGAGAAATTTTTGCGGAATTTAGCCTTTTCGCTCGAAAGCTCGGGCGGGAAAAACACCTTATCGCTACGCGGGCAGTGGAACTACAAAAGCTCGCGCTCCCAGCTGCTTGCACTAAAAAAAGCGGTAAAAAATCTAAACGAGCTGGAGCTAAGCTTAAGCGAAATTTCAAATTTAGACTATTTCATGGCGCTGATGATCAAAAACGCCCTTGCCGGCAAGCGGGTTAGCCTTGTGGAGGATAGCTGCAAAGCCGCCAAAATTCTAAGCTTTATGGATGATAAAACGATCGATTTTAGCTACGTACCCGAATCTCGCAGGCTAAATTTTTTAGCGCAGATCGGACTTTATTGTCATCTTGGAATTTTAGGCTTGCTAAGCCTTGCAAGCTTTTTGGGCGAGTTTTTTTCTAAACTCGCGGCTTTTATAATTCATCCGATGAAATTCCGTTTCAAAGAAACCGTAAATTTCATTAAAGATAGCGGCATAGACGCGCTTTTCATCGTCTCGCTGACGGCGTTTTTGATCGGTATCGTGCTTGCTTACATCGGTTCGGATATGCTCTCTAAATTTGGCGCTAGCATCTATATCATCGATATAATGGGTGCTTTGACGCTCCGTGAAGTAGCGCCTCTAATCGCCGCTATCGTTATCGCGGGTCGCTCGGCTTCGAGCTTTACGGCACAGATCGGCGTGATGAAGATCACCGAGGAGATCGATGCGATGAGGACGATGGGCTTTGATCCGTTTTATTTTCTTGCGATGCCGCGCATTATCGCGATGGTACTAATCATGCCGCTAATCATTTTTATCGCAGATTCGGTAAGTATTTTTGCTCAGATGATCGTGTGTGACGCGTATTTAGACATAGCCTTTAGCGATTATTTGGATAGATTTAAGGCTTCTGTAGAGCTTAGGCATTTTTTAGTAGGTATAATTAAAGCGCCATTTTTCGGGGCATTCATTGCTATCATCGGCTGCATGCGGGGTTTTGAGGTCAAAGGAAATACCCAAAGCATCGGTGAATACACTACCATTAGCGTCGTAAATGCGATATTTTGGGTCATTGCGATCGACGCGGTATTTGCGGTTCTGTTTTCGGAGATCGGGCTATGAGCGAGCAAGTGCAATCCGGCGAAAGCGCTAAAATTATAGTCGCGCGCGATGTTACTACTGCGTACGGATCGCGCATTATGCACGATAGCGTAAGCTTTAGCGTCAAAAAGGGCGAAATTTACGGCTTTTTAGGTGGCAGCGGCAGCGGCAAAACGACGCTGATGAAAACGCTCATATTTTTAAAGCGCCCGCAAAGCGGCGAGATTAAAATTTTTGGGCGCGATATTTGGCGCGCGAGCGAAGCGGAGCAAAACGAGATCCGCCTAAAATGCGGCGTGATGTTTCAGTTCGGTGCGCTTTACAGCTCAATGAGCGTGCTCGAAAACGTAGGCGTGCTACTGCGCGAATACTCTAAATTTAGCGAGCGCGAGATAGATGAGCTATCGATGTTTTGGATCCAAAAGGTGGGGCTTAAGAAGGAGGCCGCCGCGCTTAGGCCAAACGAGCTTAGCGGCGGTATGAAAAAGCGCGTGGCGCTGGCTCGCGCGCTAGCTCTGAGCCCTGAAATTTTATTTTTGGACGAGCCAAACTCGGGGCTTGATCCGCTCAGCGCCAGAGCCCTTGATAGGCTTGTTTGCGAGCTTAGAGATAGCCTCGGCGTCACGGTCGTGATGGTGACGCACGACGTGGATAGTATCTTTGACATTTTGGATCGGTTTTTGATCGTGGATAATCAAAAAATTGCCTTTGAAGGAAGCATTGAGGAAATTTCAAGCCTGGAGAATAATCCGCTCGAAGAGTTATTTAAGATGCGACAAAGAGATTGAGCTTCGGAATTTACCGAGCTAAAATACAGCTCGCGGCGGGTAAAATTTAGATAGGTAGGAGCTGAAATTTTAAAATAGTAGCGGAAAAATTTTAAATTTTAAACCTAGCGAGGAATTCCGGGCTCCGCAGGGCTTAAATTTTAAAATTTAGACCTTAGCGGCTCAATCGAAATTTTAAAATTTAGGCGGGTCGTATTTAAGGGCGTATTTAGGCGCATTTATTGGATAGCGCATTAAATTTTAAAATTTTAACGAGCAAGCTGCGTTAAATTTAAACTGGGGCGGTAAAATTTTACGCTAAAATACGGCGCGACGATATTTTGAAATTTCAAAATGCACGCTAAGCTTTAAAATTTAAACTCAGATGATTCTGCAAATTTTGCGACTATTTGAGAAAGTGCTAAGTTTTAAAATTTAAGCCCAAATGGCTATTTTAAGGCATATCGCAGGGCTTAAATTTTACGCTCTGAAATTAGGAGAAAAGATTGGAAAATAGAACTTCATACACGATAGTAGGCGCATTTGTTATGATCTGCGTCGCGGCTCTTACGGCATTTATGTGGTGGATGCTTACTAAGACCGACCGCGGCGAGAGCTACCGCTCCTACTATATCCACACAAAAGAGCTTCCCGTAGGCATTAAGGAGAATTCCGAAGTTAAATTTATCGGCGTAAATGCGGGCATAATCAAAAGCATCGACTTTGCCGATATCGAAAATGCGATTATTGAGATTGAAATTTCGGTAAAAAGCAAGCTACCGATCTCGCAAGATAGCGTCGCTAAGGTAGAATCTCAAGGCATAAGCGGAATCGCGTTTATAAATATCACGAAAGGAAGTGGCAAGCTTTTTCCGCCGAATGATAAAAAGCCGATAATTGCACTGGATAAAACGCTTCTTGATAAAATCGGCTCCAAAGCCGAAGTCATCACCGATAGCGTGAGTGAGATGATCTTTAAGATTAACGGGCTATTGTCTAAGCAAAATACCGATAAAGTGGATAGAATTCTATCTTCGATGGATAAATTTAGCGCTGAGCTAAGCGATGAGAAAAAATTCCAAAGCCTAGACGCACTGCTTGCTAACGTAAATACTCTCATAGCAAATTTAAACGAGCGCGAGAAGGAGCTAGACGCGCTGCTAGATAATCTAAATGCTTTTGCCGTGAGTGCTGCCAATCTATCGAATTCACTGGATAAAACCGCAGGTATCATCACTAAGCGTATCGATCGCGGCGAGTACAATCTAAAAGCGATCTTGGATCCTACGCTTGAGGAGGCAAAAAACACTCTTGGCGAGCTCAAAAAATCACTTAGAGAATTCCAAGGTGCGATGTTTAGGCTAGAGGACAATCCTTACGATTTCTTTTTCAAAGACACTTCTAAAGGCGCAGATCGCGACGATAAAAAGGAATAAAGATGAAAAATTTTATAAAGTTTACGCTTGCTGCGACGCTGGCGGCAATATTTTTAGGCGGCTGCTTAGCTAAGCAGGCTAAGCCATACACCTACTACGAGCTGCGTTATGATCAAAAGCGCTGCGTAAATCCTAGCGGTGTACGTAAAAATATCTTTATTGACACTATCACGGCGACAGATCTCGTTGATAGGCGGGATATTTTAATAGTGGATTTTAGAAACCGAACGCGGTTCGCAAGCGACGCCAAATTTATCACGATGCCTAGCGAGATGGTATATAAGGCGCTGCTTGATGCGGCATTTTCCACCTGCTCGCTAAATCCGATATTTGTGCCAAAAGAGCGGGATTTGCGCCTAAAAACCAGTATCGTAGCGCTTCAGGTCAATAACGATCAAGCAACCGTCACGATGGGGTATGAAATTTTGAATTCTTTAGAAAGCATAAAATCAGGCATCGTCACTAAGCGCGTTTTTGTGCCTGATCCTAGCTCGCAAAGCATTTATAATGCCCTAAATTTAGCGCTTAATGAGAGCATAAACGAAATTTTAAAGGCTCTTAGATGATAGCGGCGATCGAAGGGATTATCACGCGCAAGGAGCCCACTGCTTGCGTCATTAAATGTGCTAGCGGCGTGAGCTACGCTCTTTCATTGTCATTAAATACCTCCGCGAAGCTCATGCAGGGCGAGCTGACCGAGCTTGCGTGCGTACAAATTCTGCGCGAGGATGCCGATTTGCTGTATGGGTTTTTAGACGAGAGTGAAAAAAGGATGTTTGAAACCCTAATCAAGCTTAGTGGCGTAGGTGCAAGCACGGCGATGGCGGTTTGTTCGACGCTCGCTCCGCAGGATTTCGCGCGTTGCGTAGCTACGGGGGATGCTGCGACGCTAACTTCAGTTCCGGGCATCGGCCCAAAGACCGCTAGACGGATCATTGCCGAACTGGGCGATGCGAAGCTAATGGAATTCGGTCCTAGCGAGACTTATAAAAACGAAGCGGCGTCCGCGCTACAAAGCCTTGGATTTAAGCGCGATAAGATCAATCAAATCTTAGCAGGATGCAGCAGCACGAATACGTCAGATCTTGTCAAAGAGGCGTTAAAAAAATTAGCGTAGAAAATAAAATTTGAAGGAAAACAATGAAATTTGGTATAGTTTTTGGAGCTCAAAGCTATGAGCACGAAGTAAGTATCATCTCGGCAATTGCCGTTAAAAATGCCCTAAAAGGCTGGGACTTGGAGTTTGTATTTTGCGATAAAAATCGTAAATTTTACCGCATTGAGGATAAAAATATGCGCGCGGCGTATTTTAAGCAGGGCGGCTATGCTAAAGCAAAAGAGCTTAGCATCGGTGCGGGCGGATTTTTCGAGAGCGGAATGTTTAGCAAAAGCATGCTAGAAGTCGGCACATATATCAATCTAATCCATGGCTGCGACGGCGAGGATGGCAAAATGGCGGCGCTATTTGAGTTTTTTGGCATCCCTTACATCGGCCCTCGCATCGAAGCTAGCGTGCTAAGCTATAATAAAATTTTAACCAAGCACTTAGCCGCAATCGCAAATGTAAAAACCTTGCCGTATGAGATCGTAAATCGCACTAGCCTGCCTAATTTTAATTTTCCGATCATCGTTAAACCCGCTCATTTGGGCTCTAGCATCGGAATTTCGATAGCCAAGAACGAAAGCGAGTTTAGCTACGCGCTGGATCAGGCTTTTGAGCTGGACGACAGCGCGATCGTAGAGCCATACTGGGAAAACGTAAAGGAATTCAATCTCGCAGGCGCTAAAATAGACGGCAAAATCGTATTTTCAAACATCGAAGAGCCAAAAAAAGAGGGCTATTTAAATTTCGATCGTAAATATTTGGATTTTTCGCGTAGTGGCGCGATCGAGCCCGCTCGTCCTGGCGCTTTGCTAGAGGGCAAGATGAAAGATGCCTTTACGCGGCTTTATAACGCAGGATCATTCGATGGCGCGCTCATTCGCTGCGATTTTTTTGAAAAAGAGGGCGAAATTTATCTAAACGAGATAAATCCGAACCCGGGTAGTCTCGCAAACTACCTATTTGATGATTTCTCCGAGGTTTTAGCAGCTCTTGCTTCGTCGCTGCCGCCGATGAGGCAGATCCCTGTAAGCTACGAGCTGATCACCAAAATCACTGCCAATAAGTAGCCAATCGTTTAAAATTTTACGCTAAATTTTGCGTAAAATTTTACCCCAAAGGTCAAGTTATGATAAATCAAGACGAAATTTACACCGCTACCGAGATCGTGCGCAACTTCAGCACCGTTTTAAACAAAATCAAAAACCAAGAGATTAAAAAAGCCCTGATCGTCAAAAACAACAAATTTGAAGCCGTGATGATCAGTATGAGCGAGTTTGAGCGGCTCGAAAAAGCAGTCGAGTTACTTAAAGCCGTTTACGCCAAAAGGAGCGGCGGTGGCGAGTAAGGAGCTCGTCTACGGCGGCGAAAACTACAAAATCAGCTACGAAATTTCAAATCTGCAGCGTGCCGAATATATTTTGGTGCTGCACGGCTGGGGCGCAAACAAAGCGCTTATGTTTAGGGTTTTTTCGGATAAATTCCGCCGTTACGCGATAGTGTGCGTCGATCTGCCGGGATTTGGCGCCAGCTCGCAGCCCGCGCGCGCCCTTGGCAGCGAGGATTACGCGGAGATTATGCGCGCCTTTATCGCAGCTTTGGGCAGGCAGCCTGCAGCGATCATGGGGCACAGCTTCGGCGGCAAGATCGCTGCATTGCTAGCTCCGCGCAATCTCATACTGCTAAGCAGCGCCGGTATCATCGAACCCAAGCCCTTTGCCGTGCGCGCCAAAATCGCGATTTTTAAAATTTTAAAAAGACTTGGACTGGCGGGGCTTTGGCGTGCGTTTGCGAGCAAGGATGCCGCAGGTATGAGCAAGACGATGTATGAGACGCTAAAAAACGTCGTAAATGAGGACTTCCGCGATATTTTTTCCGCGCTAAGCCCGCAAAATACGCTCATCTTTTGGGGCAAGGACGATCGCGCCACTAGCCTAAAAAGCGGCGAGCTGATCCACTCGCTCATTAAAAACAGCAAATTTTATCCGCTGGCGGGGGATCACTTTTTCTTTTTGCAGAGCGCGGATTTTATCGGCGAGCAGATCGAAAAGGAGCTTAGCGGCAGCTAAATTTAACGATTCGGCGCCGCGCTAAATTTAAAGCGAAACGCGATTTTGTGTAAATTTTAAAATTTAGCCGCGAAATTTTAGCGCCGCTAAAAATCGCGCTTTAGATGTAAAAACAGATCGTGCGAAAAGCGAGGTGGCAGCGAGTGTATTTTAAAAAGCGTTTCAATGCGGCGCTTTAATACGGCTTATCTTGCGGCGCGCGTTTTAAATTTTGCATTGTGCTTGCGCTAAAATCGCAAGCCAAGGCGTAAATTTAGATTATAAAGTCGCGAGCACGCGGCATATATTTAAAATTTAGCGGCGCAAAATCTGCTCTTTGGGTGTGTAATTCAAAACGCAAAGCTCAAATTGCGGCGTGCCGCGTTAAATTTTAAAATTTTACGCCGTAGCGGATCGTTTCTGCTCTGCGCTCGCGATTGCGACAGCCGTACATGATGCGGCGAAACCGCGTGTGTACTGCAAAGCGGACAATTAAATTTAGTTGCAGGTCGCATAATCGCGTCATGTATTTACCGCGACACAAGGTCTATGTGCTGTAAATAATGCAAATCATCGCGCGAGATAGGGCGCTATATCACAAGATACGCAGCGTGCGAAAATTTCAGGTCGCGAAAGTATAGATGCGGCGCGGTATCGAGAACGCAGACGCAGCGCGGCAGCGTAAATTTATCTAGCGTGGCTCGTGCAGCTTTCGCGAGAGCGTGAATTTATGAGCTAGCGAAGTTTGCAAAAATAGAATTTGCAAAGAGGGAATTCGTAAAATTTGCAAATGAAGCCAAATGCCGGTTGGCTCGAGCTCGCCGCGTTTGCCCGCACAGGCTCGCAAAGCGGGCGCGTAAACTTATAAAAAGGAATTTTAAAAGATGAATATAATATTTTTGATCGCGCACGCGGCATTCGTCCTACTGCTGGGCTTTTATCTGATCACCTGCCTGCAGTGGTTTTCGTACAAGCCCGCGCGTATCATCTTTCACTTCACCAAACCCGCGTGGCACCTCTATTTTTTGATTTTGCCGCTGGCGGCGTATTTCGGCTGCGAGATCGCGGCGGGCCTCTGTGCGGCTAAATTCGGCGCCGCGTCCCTCTATGCCTTGCACGCCGCTAAAATTCTAATCGTCGCAGCCTACGCGCTCGCGCTTTATTTTTGGCAAAGAGGGCTAGATAAAAAGCTCGTCTTTACGCCGCGCGTGAAGCGATTTTTTGCGATTTTGGCGGTTTGTGTGTTTAGCTTTAACGCCGCGTTTTATGCCGCGGGGGGGCCGATTTTGCCGATCTTTTTACCGCTTGGCGCTGGCCTTGCGGCGAGCTTTACTTACGAGCGGGCGCAGGCTGCGAAATTTAAGGCCGACGCGCGCAAAAAACTAGCCCAGATGCCCTCCCTTACGATCATTCAGATCACCGCGAGCTACGGCAAGACGAGCATTAAAAATTTCTTGTATCAAATTTTAAAAAGCGACTTTCGCTGCTACAAGACGCCGCGCTCGGTAAACACGCTAGCGGGGCTCGTGCGCGACGTAAACGAGGCGCTGCCCGCAGATACGCAGATCTACATCGCCGAAGCAGGCGCCAGGCTAAGCGGCGACATCGCCGAGATCACCGAGTTTTTGGCGCCGCAGATCGTCGTCGTGGGCGAGATCGGCGCGCAACACATCGAGTATTTCAAAAGCATTGAAAACATCCGCAAGACCAAGCTTGAAGCGCTCACAAGCGTGCGGCTAAAGCATGCGTTTTTGCACAGCTCTACGCAAAAAAGCGCGGATGGGCGCGTCACGATCTATGACGAGGGGCTGGAAATTTGCGGCGCGGATCTGGACGGAATAAAATTTAGCCTTAGCTTGAGCGATGATGAAAGCGGTGCTAGCGGCGAAAATTCTGTGCCGCGCGCAGAAACATCCGCCGCAAAGGGCAAAGAGCAGGGCGATTTGAGCCGAAACGCAAGCAGTGAGGCATGCGTAGAAAAAGATAAAAATTCTAAAAATTACGGCACCGATTTTGACGATGCAAATTTTGTATCCTGCGCCGAACGGAGCGAGCAAGAATTTTACGAACAAGCCGCCCGTGCCGCTAGCGACGATAAAATTTGTAACGTCAAAGAGTGGGGCGTGCAAGAGGCTTCAAACGAGCGTAAAATTTCAAACGGGCGGAGAGAACTATGCGAGAGACATGAGTTTTTCGCGCCGGTTTTGGGTAAATTTAACGCCGCAAATCTCGCCGCGTGCATAAAGATCGCGCGATTTTTAGGGCTTAGGGCTGATAAGATTAAAAGCCGCGTCGCGCATGTTAGTGCCGTCGAGCACCGCCTCGCGCGGCTCGATGCGGGCGGCAAGATCATCATCGACGATAGCTTCAACGGCAATCTAAGCGGCATGCTGCAAAGCTACGAGCTGATGCGAAGCTACGGCGGGCGCAAGGTCATCATCACGCCGGGCATCGTCGAGAGCACGCGCGAGGACAACGAGACGTTAGGCGCTAAGATCGATGAAATTTTTGATCTTGCGATCATCACGGGCGAGCTAAATTCCGAGGCGCTACAAAGCAAGATCGACCCCGCAAAGACTATCGTTTTGAAAGACAAGCGCGATTTGCAGCGGGTTTTGAGCGAAAATACGCACAGCGGCGATCTGATTTTATTTTCAAACGACGCGCCGAGCTTTATTTAAGCGGCTTTGGCGGCACGGCTTGCTTTGCCTGACGCCATACTGCGCGATTTAGCAGGGTGAGTTTTTAGTCAAAAGACTTTGAGCGAGTGCGGCGAGCGACTTAAACGCGATCTATCGGGCGATTAGTTTGAGCTGCGGCGCGATTTGTTTAGATAGGATAGCCTGTACGGCAAAATTTCGGTGCGTCGTTATAAAATCGCAATCTTGCACGCGATTAAATTTAGGATCAAATTTAAAGGAAAGCTATGGATTTACGAGAAAAGATGCTAGGGCAGCTGCGGGCGTTAAGCGAGGATAAGTTCGCGCAATTTTCGCAGCGCCTAATACCCGCGCCGCAGATTTTGGGCGTGCGCACTCCGGCGCTACGCGCGCTTGCTCGCAAAAGTTTCGCCGCTTTGGGCGGAGCGGACGAGGCGCGGCGAGAGCTGCAAAAATATAAGCCGGTTTTTCACGAGGAGTTCGTGCTAAAGGGCTTTTTTATAATGCTTTTGAAGCAGGACGAGGCAAAATTTACCCTTGCGAGCGATTTTATAAAAACGATGCCTAATTGGGCGGTTTGCGATATGTTCGCTCCGAAATTCAGGGATGCTGCTTTCGCGGACGCGCTGCTAAAGCAGGCTAAGGGCGGCGAGGACGAGTTTGAGAGGCGATTTTTCTACGTTTATTTTATGCGAAATATGAGCGCGATCTCGCCTAAGGAGTTTTTTGAAATTTGCGCCGCCGAAAGCGACGAGCGGTACTACGTGCAGATGGGCGCGGCGTGGGCGATAGCCGAGATGTTTATCAAGCAGTGCGAGATCACGCTTGCGTTTTTGGCGAGCAAACGAGCGGCTAAATTTGTCCAAAACAAGGCGATATCGAAGATCTGCGATAGCTTTCGCGTAAGTAAAGCCGAAAAAGATGCGCTTTTGAAATATAAAATTTAACCGAGGCGGAAAGTGGCGGAGGTAGTTAAAATTTCAGTTGCGCGCGGGGCTTGTCAGCCAAAATCGCGAGCTTTAAAATGTAAATTTAAGGAGAGAAAATGTTTAGCAAGGAATTTTTAGAAATCTTAAATTATGAATGCGCCGTGGGTATCGCTACCTGCGCGCACGGCGAGGCTCATATCAGCAATACGTGGAACAGATATCTCATCATTAAGGGTGATCGCATCCTCATCCCCGCTGCGGGTATGAAAAAGACGCAAAGCAACGTGGAGGCTAATCCGAACGTCGAGCTTAGCGTCGCAACGAAGGAGCTAGCAGGCAGGTTCGGAGCGGGGCGTGGCTTTGTAGTGAAGGGCACAGCGCGTTTTATTGATAGCGGTGCGGAGTTTGAAGAAACGAAGGCGAAATTTCCGTTTGCTACGAGGCTACTTGAAATCACGGCTAGTAGCGTAAAACAGGTGCTGTAAGCCAAGCGGCGCAGTTTGGGTGGAATTTACGAATGAAATTCCCGATGAAATTCCGCCGCGAGCTTTACAATGGAATTTTGCCGTGAAATTTTATCGATGGAATTTTAAAGTTAGTAAAATTTTATCGACGAAATTTCGCTTCGCCGTAAAATTTTAAAGCGAGCGAAATTTTAAAGCGGGTAAAATTTCAAAGCCCGCAAAATTTCAAAGTCTGCGAGATCCGCAGATCTCGCTCAAATTTTTAGGGCATAAATTTACGCATTAAAAGGAAAAGTATGAAACGATTAGAGGGAAAAACTGCCGTAATTACGGGGGCGGCATAGGGCTTGGCATCGCAAAGTGTTTCGCCGAAGAGGGCGCAAATTTGATCCTGCTAGGCAGAAGCGAGGAGAAATTAAAAATCGCGCAGGAGGCATTGGGCGGTTACGGCGTGAAAATTTACGCGATGGAGGCGGATTTGGCGCAAAGCAAAACGATAAAAGGCCTTTGCGAGCGCATTTTAGCGCTACCTCTTAAGATAGATATCCTCGTAAATAACGCCGGGTTGGGAAAATTCGTGCCGTTTGAGGCGACCGACGAAGCGCTGCTGGACGCTCATCTAAACCTAAACGTCAAAGCGCCATATCTGCTTACTCAGGGGCTTTTGGGCGCGCTTGCGGCTAGCAAAGGCTGCGTGATCAATATCTCGTCGTATTTTGCGAACCGAATGCTCGTAGGACGCACTACGACGGCGTATTCGATCACCAAAGGCGCGCTAAATTCTTTCACTAAATCGCTTGCCTTCGAGGTCGGCAAACTCGGCGTGCGCGTTAATGCCATAGCGCCCGGAAGCGTGCTTACGCCGCAGTTTGAGCGAAATTTAAGCGCACTTAGCCCGCAGGGGCGCGAGGCGTTTGAGCAAATGGTGCAAAATATCTATCCGCTCGGCAAAATCGGCAGCGCGCAGGACATCGGCGATGCGGCGGTGTTTTTGGCATCAGACGAGGCGAAATGGGTCAGCGGCGCGATATTTGCGATAGACGGCGGGCTTACGACGAATTAGCCGCGACCGGTCGGAATTTTGGGCGCGGGTTTTGAAATATAAAATTTTACAGAAGCGAATTCCGCCTCGAGAAATTTACCCCGTAGAATTCGCAGCGGCAAATTTGCAATGAAAATTTAGCCGCGTAGAATTTTACGGCGACGAATACTGCGCGCGAAATTCCGCCGTGGCGAAAGCGCAAAATTCTGCAAGCCGTGCGAATTACAACGTAAATTTTAAAATTTATATTGTAAAATTTTGCGGCGCGCGGTTTGGGTGGAATCTCGCAGCGCAAAATTTTAAGCTGCGGCAAAACGGCGCCTGCGGGGCTAAATTTAAAAAGCGGAGTCGGCAGCCGGCTTGAGATAATTAGAAATTAAACGAGATTGGAGAGGGTTTGAGGGTTTTGTTTCTAGCGATTTTAGCGGTGTTTTTGCTCTCTTGCGCGGCGCTATTTAGCTCGTGCGCGGCTCCGCTGGCGCCCGCTGGCAATGCGCTTAGCGTGTATGACATCTACTCCGTAGCGCGCGACCGCCGCAGCGTCAGCGAGGTCGCTAGTGACAAGCTCATCCAGACTAAAATTCAAAGCAAAATTCTATTTACCAAAGGCCTTAGTAGCTGGGATCTGGAGGTCGAGTGCTTCTACGGCGAGGTCTATCTCATCGGGCTGCTGGATAGCGAAGCGATGCGCGAGCCGCTGCTTGCTTTGGCTCGGCAAACCGAAGGCGTGCGGCGCGTGCATACCTATCTGCGGATCAAAAAGCCCGAATATCCTTGCAATTCGTTTGAAATTTTTGCAAATTTAAAGAAAAATCTCTTTTCCGATACCGACGTTTCGGGCACTGCGGTGCGCGTGGCGATCGTGGGCTGCGACGTGGTATTTAGCGGCGTGGTAACGGACATCGAGCATGAAAAGCACGCGATCTGGTACGCGACGCACGCGCCCGGGGTGCAGGATGTGTATTCCTTTCTGCGCGTGGTGAAGGAGTAGGGGCTTTGCGGTTAATTTGACCGCTTCGGCACGGCAAATTTACCCGCTTGCGGCGGGCTAAATTTAAGGATATGCTCGATTTATTTTAGCTCGTTTGCGGGGCGATCGGCGTGCATGAAATTAAAATTTTATCGGCGCGCAAGACAGCTGGAATTTTAAAATCTGGCTACGAGCGAGAGCATTAAGTAAATTTAAAGCCGCCTCAGACGATAATTTCGCAGATGAAATTTACGCCGCGAGCGCTCGCCGAAAAGTAGCGCCCAGCGTGCCGATAAAAAGCGCGCCCTGTTTAAATAGCGGCTAAATCAAAAGCGCACGCGCGAGCTAAATTTAAAGCGTTGCGTTTTAAAAGCG
>NZ_CALIMQ010000103.1 GCF_938045535.1 uncultured Campylobacter sp.
AACGGCGTCGGTGCCCGATACGGAGGTCACCGACACGCTCCGCACGGCACCTGAGACAGCAAAGGGTCTCATGGGCGGGGACTTCGTCACGCGCCACGAGGGCGACATCGCCGCCCTGCTGCGCCTCAAGACGGCGAATGTACGCCGCACGGTGCTCGATCTCCTCTACGGGCAGACCGATGCGCAGCTCCGTGCGACGATGGCAGGCCTCCTCACGCAGCGCGACGTGAACAAGCGGCTCGGCGCGCTCGACCTGCTCCTGCGCTGCAAGGCGGACGAGCGCATCCCGCAGGAGGAGCTGCTCGCCCTCGCACAGACGATCAAGAAGCCGACGTCGGACGAGCAGGTGCTGATCGACGAGCTCGCACGCACGGGCGCGGCGGCAGAGGCGGAGGACGCGCTGTTCGATGCGGCATACGTGCCCGACTTCACCATTGACCTCCATGACACAGCGGATGCGGCGGTCGCGGCGGGCTTTGATGCGGCGACGAACATCGTACACGTCGTCAATACCGTCACGCTCGATACCGGCAGCCGCGAGATCATCGATCTGCACGCCAAGCTTTTTGCCAAGCACGGCACGACGACGATTAGAAATTTCGACGCGCTAAACGACGTGGAAAATTTAAAATTTAGCGGCGAATGCATACATCGTCACGGTCTTAAACACGAAGTCGTGGTTACGATGATGGATCTGCCGCCTGGATGTAGCGGCGCGCACGATGCGGCGTTTTATGAGAGGATTTTGCGTCAAATTTTAGACGCGCAGATCCCGTTCGACAGCGTCTGCTTCAAAGACGCAAGCGGTACCAGCAGCCCGCAGAAGGTCTATGAGACGATCAAGCGCGCGCGTAAAATTTTAGGCGACGGGGTGCATATCCGCTTGCACACACACGAGACGGCGGGAGTTAGCGTCGCATGCTACCAGGCTGCGCTCGTTGCGGGCGTAGACGGCATCGATCTTGCCGCGCATCCCGTAAGCGGCGGCACGAGCCAGCCGGACATTCTTACGCTGCTGCACGCGACGAAGGGGCAAAATTTCGATCTGGGGCTAGATGCAGAGAAAATTTTAAAATACGAAGAGGTTTTGGGCGAGTGCTTGAAGGATTACTTCATGCCGCCAGAGGCTACGCAGGTAAGCCCGCTCATTCCGTTTTCGCCGATGCCGGGAGGCGCGCTTACCGCAAATACTCAGATGATGCGCGATAATAAAATTTTAGACAAATTTCCAGCCGTCATCAAGGCTATGCGAGAGGTCGTCGAAAAGGGCGGTTTCGGCACGAGCGTGACGCCGGTTAGTCAGTTTTATTTCCAGCAAGCGTTTAACAACGTAATGTTCGGCCCGTGGAAAAAGATCGCCGAGGGCTACGGCAAGATGGTGCTAGGCTATTTCGGCAAAACGCCCGTTAAGCCGGATGAAGCCGTCATTAAGCTCGCCGCTGAGCAGCTGGGATTACAACCTACGACCAAGCACGCCGTAGATATTGCCGATGCCGACGAGAGCAAGAGCGTCGCGTATGCGCAGAAGATTCTACGCGAGCAGGGCATCGAGCCTAGCGAGGAGAACATATTTATCGCGCTTGCCTGCAAAGAAAAGGGCATCGCGTTTTTAAAAGGCGAGGGCAAGGTGATGAGTCGTAAAAAAGAGGACGTAGCACCCGCCGCAAGCCATCAAGGCGGTATTTCTAAAAACGGCAAATTTGACGTTAAAATTAACGGCAAAATTTACAACGTAGAATTTGCTGGACAAAATGTGCTCGTAAACGGCGATCGATACGACATCAGCTTCGATACCTCGGCGCCCGCAAAGCCGCAGCCGCAACGCTCCGCCGGCGAGCAGCCCACTGTTGACGCGCGAGGCGGTACGGACGATAACGATATAAAAGCGACGCTTCCTAGTAATGTATTTAAAATTTTAATAAAGGAAGGCGACGCTGTTAAGGCGGGGCAGAATGTCATCGTTCTTGAAGCGATGAAGATGGAGATAAATATCGAAAGCCCACGTGACGGTGTAATCGATAAAATTTTAGTCGCTCAAGGCGATACGGTCGATGCCGATCAGGTGCTCGCGATTTTAAGATAAGCTCTAAAATTTAGGCGGGCGCTTCCGCCTAAATTTCATGGCGACAATCCTCGGTGCTTAAGCGAGCTCACCTAAATTTTAAGCTATAATAGCGCAATCTTTTATCAAAATTTAATTTAAAAAGGACGCAAAATGACAACTCCGAACGATCTGGATAAACTAGGTCTTAAAAATACCAAAAAAATCAACTACAACTTAAGCTACGACGAGCTTTTCGAGCTTGAAAAGGCGATGAATGAAGGGCGCGTATCAAGCAACGGCACTTTTATGGTCGATACGGGTATCTTTACGGGTCGCAGCCCCAAGGATAAATACTTCGTAAAACAAGATCCGAGCCAAAAATACATCGCTTGGGGCAAGGTAAATCAGCCTATCTCAAAAGAGCTTTTCGATAAACTTTTAGCCAAAGCTAAAGCCCAGCTAAGCGGCAAGGAAATCTTTATCCAAGACGCCTATTGCGGCGCCAGCAAATCCAGCCGTAAAAACGTGCGCTTCGTAACTGAAGTCGCGTGGCAAGCGCATTTTGTTAAAAATATGTTCATCCGCCCAAGCAAGAGCGAGCTAGCGGAATTTCATCCTGATTTCGTCGTTTATAACGCGTGCAAATGCAAAAACGAAGATTACGCGAGCGACGGGCTGCACTCCGACGTTTTCGTTATCTTTAACGTCGAGGAAAACGTCGCCGTTATCGGCGATACTTGGTACGGTGGCGAGATGAAAAAGGGAATTTTTTCGATGATGAACTACTGGTTGCCGCTAGAGGGCAAGCTAAGCATGCACTGCTCGGCAAACGTGGGCAAGGACGGTGATACGGCATTATTTTTCGGCCTAAGCGGCACGGGCAAAACGACGCTATCGACCGATCCGAATCGCAAGCTAATCGGCGACGACGAACACGGCTGGGATGACGAGGGGATATTTAACTTCGAGGGTGGCTGCTATGCGAAGTGCATAAATTTAGACCCGAGCAGCGAGCCTGAAATTTACGCCGCGATCAAACGCGACGCGCTGCTTGAAAACGTGGTCGCCAACGAGGCTGGCGTCGTGGATTACAAAGATGGCAGCAAGACCGAAAACACCCGCGTCAGCTACCCTATCTATCATATCGATAACTACGAGTCAAGCTCCGCGGGCGGCCATCCCAAAAACATAATCTTCCTAACCGCCGACGCATTCGGCGTTTTGCCGCCGGTCGCAAAGCTAACCAAAGAGCAGGCGATGTATTATTTCCTAAGCGGTTATACGGCCAAAGTCGCGGGCACCGAGCGCGGTATCACCGAGCCCGTGGCGACCTTTAGCGCGTGCTTCGGCGAGCCGTTTATGCCGCTACACCCAACCGTTTACGCTAAGCTACTAGGCGAAAAGATCGACAAACATGGCGTCAGCGTCTATCTCGTAAACACAGGCTGGAGCGGCGGCGCGTACGGCGTGGGCAAGCGAATGAGCATCAAAGTCACTCGCGCATGTATAAACGCAATCTTGGACGGCAGCATCAAAAAGTGCGAATTTGAAAATTTTGAGAAATTTAATCTAGCTATCCCAAAAGAGCTCGCAGGCGTCGAGACGAAGCTGCTAAATCCGATCAACACGTGGACGCATCCTGCGGAATATAATATAACGCGCGATAAGCTAGCAAAGATGTTTGAAGAGAATTTTAAACGCTACGAGGACGTAAAAGAAGGGGTCGAGTTTGCTAAAGCGGGCCCTACGGCTTAGGCTCCTGGGTCTTGGGGCGATCTGCGCGCTTTTTGCCGCATGCGAAAATACCCCTTCAAATTTAAAACAGCCGCTCGTTGCGATGAGCGGCTTTTCCTTTTACGACGATCCGCTAAGCTACATCAACAATGTGCGCGCAAAATCGGGGCTAAATCAGCTTTCGCAGAATGAAATTTTAAACACCTCCGCGCTTAATCACGCAAAATATGTCGTCGCAAACGAGGCGATGTCGCACGACGAGAGCCCTGGCAAGCCGAATTTCACGGGCGAAAATCCGTCAAAGCGCGCTTTTTACGCAGGCTATAATGCCGTCGTGAGGGAAAATTTATCTTATAATTCGAGCGATCTAAAAAGCGCGATCGACGGGCTTTTAAGCGCGATTTACCATAGATTTGCATTTTTGGATTTTGCCTCGGATGAGATCGGCATCGGCTATTTTGAGCACGGCAAAAAAAGTAGCTACGTTTTTGAGATGGGAAATTCGCGCTTAAACGCCTTTTGCTCGCGGAATTTAAACGACGAAGGAAGCGGTAAATTTCTACTGGGGATGTGTAAAAACGAAACGCTACGGATGAGGGAGGATAAGTTCAAAAGCGCTACTGCGCTGAACTCGCGCCCTTACGTTTACTACCCGAACGACGAGCCCGCGCTTGCGTTTTTCAGCAACGAAATTCCCGATCCCATGCCAGAGTGCAAAATCACCGCAAATCCCGTAAGCGTGGAGTTTAATGCTGAGGGGCCGCCCGTAACGATGAAAAGTTTTAAAATTTACGAAGGCGGCAGGGAGCTTCAAAACGTTAAAATTTTAGACAAAAACTCCGATCCTAACGCCATTTTAAGTGATAGGCAGTTCGTGCTTTTCAGCAGAGAGGTTTTCAAATTTGACGCCAAATACGGCGCGGAGTTTAATTACGAGCAGGGCGGCAAGCAAAAAACGCTACGGTGGGAGTTTATCACGCAAGCGCCCAAATTTAGATACTTCGTCGTGCAAGGCGGAGAAAATCTGAGCGTGAAAAACGGCGCGTTTTACGATATATTCGTAGCCCCCAAGGACTGCAACGATTTGATGAAAAGCTATAAAACCAGCTACTCCTTTATGGATAAACCCGAAATTTTAAGCCCTGCGGCGAATATGCTGCGCGTAAAGCTAAACGGCGCAAAGGGCGCGAAGCTTGAAATTTCAACGGGTAACGGCGTGGTAATAAACCTGTATTTAAGCGACGACTCCAAAAGCTACGGCGGCATGGGTAAAATTTACGCCGCAATCGCGGCGGTTTTGGCGGCGATTATTTTGTTTTATCTTTTGGCAAGGCGCAGAGGGCGATAGGCACGAGGCCTATTTTGCAACCTCTACCTTTGTCTGCGCGCACAGGGACGCGCAATGCCTGTCTAGAGTGAAATTTAATGCGGAGCTCTGCTTTTAAATTTTAAATTTCTCCCCATTTATCTCATCTGCAAGTTTTAAAATTATAGCCTGCACCGCATCAGGAGCGTAGATATCCATCCACTCTATCCCATTCGAAGCGCTAAAAAGCACGGCGATCTGTCCCTCGCTCATCGTGCGCTTAGCAAGCTTGGTCGCCGCGGAGCTGTTACCCATATTTGGCGTCTCGTCTATGCTTATCTCGGCGCAGCGGCGTAAAATAGGCGCCAAATCAAACTCTCCTTCGAGCAAAATAATAACCGAGCCGCGTCTAAAGCTGCAAGCGTTCCAAAAGATTTCGGCGCCGTTTACGCATTCTCGCGAGAGATCGAGGCGAAATTTGCCCCGCTCGCGCACGAGAAAACTAAAGTCGCTCAAGCTTAGCGGGTGCTCCACACTACCGAAAGCCCCTACGATACTATCTTTGCGCCCGTTGTAGACATAGGCGGCGAGCGCGTTTTGCAGTAGCGGAGCGATGATCTGCTCGTGCGCGCTCGTGTGATCGCCATCTCTGGCGCGCCCTGCGATCTTTACAAAAAATGGCTTGAAATACTCCATAAACGCTCCTTAAATTTATAAAATTTGCTCGCTTTTGCCTTTAAATTTAGCGCTCGCGGCGGTAAAATTTAGCCCTGTGCCAGCCGCATTTTAGGCTCGCTTCAAGCATTGTCGTTTTTACGCCTATCAAATACAACCTGGATGGCGGTTTAAATTTTACACAAAATACTCGCGCGCGGCATCCTTGCTCTCAAAGGGGCTTGCGCTCAGCTCGCTGCCCTCTATGAGCAGGGCGTAGCGACGAGCGGCGTCCGTTTTGGCGTAGGTCAGCGCCAGCCTCGCCGCAAGCTCTCTATCCGCCTCGCTCGCGCCCCTACTTAGCAGGCTTAGCGCGCCCACGACGTTGTCTTTAAATTTTATCTCGCTAAATTTTGAATTTTGCACGGCGGCAAGCTTTTTGTTATCGCTCTCATCCCGTCCGATTATGAGCTTAGCGCCGCCCGGCAGGCGCAGATGGCGTCCGAATTTTAAAATTTCAGCGTCCGCGGGCGTTTCGATCTTTTCAAATTTTACCGCATCCTTGATCCGCTCGCTGAAGCTCTGCACGGTCAGTAGACAGCCTCCTGCGGGCGTTTCGTAATCCTCAAAGCCAAACTCCGCCGCCAGCTGCATCTGTCTAGCCCGCCCGCGCCCGCTGATGTCAAGCAGCGCGCCCCTATCTACCCAGCCCTTGATCTCGGGCGTCGTAGGCGGCAGCAGCTTTGCGCACAGCGGACGCAGTATCAGCCCCTCCTCATCGCCGCTAAGCCCGCCGACCTGAGCCAGAGCCTGCGCGCGCTGGCTCATCGGGCGCTGCCCGAGCACCTCGCCAGTGATGATGAAGCTCGCCCCTTCGCTTTGCAGCATCGCAAGCGCGGTCTTAAACATATATCCGTGGCAGTCGATGCATGGGTTGAAGTGCTTGCCGTAGCCGTATTTGGGCTCGAAAAGCACCTGTCGCAGATATTCGCTTCTGATATCGACGCTTTTAAAATCTGCCCCCGCAGCTGCGGCTCTGCGGCGCATGATCTCGCTCTTATCGTCCTTGCCGCCAAATCCGATATCCATATTCAGCGCGAGCACCTCGATGCCTTGCGAGACGATGAGTTTGACCGCGAGCATGGAGTCAAGCCCGCCGCTAAATAGCGCCAATGCCTTCATTTCGTTCCTTTACTTGAGTTGGTTGATCTTTTTTTGATACTCCAAGATCCGCTCGATCTTGTCGGGCGCGTCGGAGTTTTTGAGCTTTTGCATTAGCTCTTGCAGGGCGTTGCGGCGTAAAATTTTGCACGCGTCGTTAAAAAGCGCCGCGCCGCCGATAGGCAAAATTTCATCATCCAGCGCGAGCGCGCGCAGATTTTCGCCGGCTTCGCTTTCGGCGTTTTGAGTATTTTGGACGCTTTGAGCGCTTTGAACATTTTGAGCTGCAGCCTCCCTCTCGCCTTGCTTTGCGACGTTGTTTACTTCTTGCTTCTCGCCGCTTTTTAAATTTGTACTATCGCTACGGATAAAATTTTCTCCCGCGCCGCCTACAGTAAAATTTTCGAAAGCGCTACCATTCGCATTACCGCCCTCGCCCGCGATGAAATTTTTAAAATTTCCGCCGCTGCGAGCGAAAGCCAAAAACGCCTCGAAAATATCGCCGTGCATGCGAAAATCGCGCCGCTCCAAGCAGCCGAGCCCAAGCTCCGCCATATCGCCATCAAGCAGCATCGATTTTATGATCTGAAGCTCCGCGATCTCCTTGCGGCGCAGTAGCGTCCGCCCACCCCTAGCCGAAGCCGTAGGCGGCGCGGAGTTTTCGTAGCGCGCCGTGTTTTGCGAAAGATTAAAATTTCCGCCGTTTAGGCTCTCGCTCGCGCCGCCCCCAACGTCTGCGCCGCGCCCCCTGTAAGAACCGAAATCGCGAGAGCTGAAGCTCCCGCTCTCGTTAAAATTTCGCCCCTCAAAGCCCGCGCCGAAATTTTTACCGCCGTCGGCGAGATTGAACGAGCTGGGCGAGACGTTTAAAATTTGCGCCACCAGGCTCTGATAGGACTCGGCTAGCACAGGGCCGAGCGCTGAGGTAAATTCTTTGATCTCATTTAGCGCCGCTTCTTTTTGCACGGGGCGGGCGAGGTCATATTTTTTAGCGATTCTTCGGATCAGAAACTCCCCGCTCTCCATGCCGCTAGCATAAATTTGTTCTAGCTCGCGCACCTTGCCCGCGACTATCATATCCGCAGGATCGGCGCCGTCGCCGATTATAGCGACGCTTGAGTCGATCTTATTTAGGCACAAAAGCCGCGCCGATTTCATCGCCGCATTGATGCCCGCAGCGTCGCCGTCGAAGCTAAGCACGACGTTAAGCTCCGCGCGCTTTATAAGCGGCAGATGAGCGGGCGTCAGCGCCGTGCCGAGCACCGCTACGGCGTTGTCGATGCCCGCTTGGTGCAGCATGATGACGTCCATGTAGCCCTCGGTGATGATGAGGGTTTTTTTGGCGATCGCACTTTTTTTCGCAAGGTCGAATGCGTAGAAAATTCTAGATTTATCAAACAGCGCACACTGCGGTGAATTGACGTATTTGGCTGGGTTGCCGCTTATCGTGCGGCCGCCGAAGCCCACGAGCTTGCTCGCGTGGTTGTAGATCGGAAAGGTGATGCGCTCGATGAAGCTTGCGTAGAGCCCGCGCTCGTTTTGCTTCACCGCGCCCGCATTTAGCGCGTCTTGCGGCGGAATTTCTTCGTTTTGCAAAACCCTGATCGTCTGCGCGCTAGCTCCAGCGTAGCCAAGGCCGAATTTGCGAATGCTCTGATCGCTTAGGCCGCGCTCGTGCAGGTATTTTACGGCGGCGGGGTTTTGATAAAGGCAGCTTTGATAATAGGCGTTTAAAATCCCGAGTACCTTCTTCTCTTCGCTGCGCTCCTGCACCTTAGCGCCGGTGTATTGCAGCGCGAAATTATACATCCCCGCAAGCTTTTCGACCGCTTCTGGAAAGCTTATCTTTTCGTAATCTTGGATAAATTTAATCGCGTTGCCGCCTACTTTGCACGAAAAGCAGTGAAAAATTCCAAGCTTTGAGCTCACGCTCATGCTCGGGTGCGAATCGTCGTGAAAGGGGCAGACGCCTACGAAATTTGCGCCGCTGCGCTTAAGCGGGACATATTTTTCTACGACGTCTACAATATCTACGGTGGCCAGCAGATTTTCTATGCTTTCGTTTTTAATCATAAGCGAAATTATACCCGCACTTTGCTATAATTGCCCTTTATTTTTGCGACGAGGTTTGATTTGGATAATTTTTTCTTAGACGATCGCGACCCGATTTTCGGGCTTATCATGCTGATAAGCATAATCTTGCTAGTGTCGATTCTAAGCTACATTTGGGGAGTTTTTTCTAAAAAAAACGAGAGGCAGAGTTTAGAGAATTTTATCAAAAAATTTGACACCCTAGACGCGCTTAGCACCGAGCACAGGCAGCTTTTAGCAAGCCCACAAATAGACATCCCTACGCTTGGAGTTTTAGCTAGCTCTTTCGTCAAAAGCGGCGACTTCGAGCGCGCGATAGAAATTTATCTAATCGCGCTAAGTAAGGCTAGCGGCGGCGTGCAGAGGGAATTTATCCTTACAAATCTCGGTATCGTATATTTCAAAGCGGGCTTTTTGGGGCGCGCCGAAGAGGTGTTCTTGCAGGCACTGAAGCTGCGCCCCAGAAACAAAGAAGCCCTTACGCATCTTACGGTGATTTATGAGCGGCTGAAGCGCTTTAATGAGGCGCTTGAGGTGCTTGACGCGCTGCGCGAACAGGATGCCGAAGTATACGCCCAAAGCCAGTTCGAGCGCGCCCAGATCATCGCAAACGACGCCAATACGCCGTTTAATAAAAAGATTGCTAAAATTTCAAAGCTAAACTTCAAAGGCGCGGGGCGGTTCTGCATGGAGCTTTTTATCAAAAACAAAGAGCCTATGGAGGGCTTTGACCGCTTCCCGCCGATCGAGCAGGCGATCGATCTGATCTATGATTTCCCTGCGGCGGTAAATACGCAGGACGTGGAGTACAACGCGCTTTTTTACGCGCTCGGAAGAAGCGATCAAAAGCCGCAGAGCGCTAGTAAAATTTTTGAGATCAATGCGCTTATGGCTATGAAGGACGCGGGCTTTGAGGACGCGGGGCTTAGCTTTAGCTACACCTGCGCGAAGTGCAAAAGCTCGGTGGGGCTCTTCTCGCACCGCTGCCCGGTCTGCTACGAGCTAGGCAGCATGGAGATCAGAGCGCAAATTTCGGAGAAAACCGGTGAAATCGGTCAAACTTTTTAGCGACGGCAGCTGCCTCGGAAACCCTGGAGCGGGCGGCTGGGCTTACATCTTGCAATACGGCGACGCGATAAAAAAGGCAAGCGGCGCAGAAGCGATGACAACGAATAATCAAATGGAGCTAACGGCCGCTATAATGGGGCTTAGCGCGCTTAAGCAGCCCTGCCGCGTCGAGCTTTTTACCGATAGCGAATATGTCGTTAAGGCGATAAATTCCTGGCTCGCAAAGTGGGTCGTTACCGATTTTAAGGGCAAGAAAAACGCAGATCTGTGGCGTAGATACCTTGCGGCGGCGGCGCCTCACGAGATCAGGGCCTCGTGGGTCAAAGGGCATGCGGGTCATCCGCAAAACGAGGAGTGCGACGCTATGGCTCGCGCGGCCGCAGAAGCGATAAAAGGCTGAAATTCTACGGCAAAGCTCGCGATTGCGCGGATTTAGCATAGATTTACCCGCGTTTGCTTTGCACACAGAGCCGCTTCGGCGTAAATCTTATCGCCCGAAGCCGGTTTTAGCGCATTCGTTCACGCAATCGGGCTCTTGCATTTGCGACGGTTCTATTTTTGGCGAGGATTTCGTTTGCGACAAGTGAGCCTTAGCGCGGGCTGCGCTCGCTTTCGTTTTGCTTGTGCAGAGTTTGTTCTTACCAGATGTCGTTTTCATGCAAGCCGCCGCGGATTTCGTAGAATTTTATAAAAAGGTTGATAATGCAAAATTTAGAAAAATTACAAGAAAAACTGGGCTATAAATTTAAAAATTTAACCCACCTCAAGATCGCTCTTACGCACAAAAGCGCCAAAAACGGACATAACAACGAGAGGCTGGAATTTTTAGGCGATGCGGTGATGGATCTAATCGTGGGCGAGTATCTTTTCAAAAAATTTAGCAGCGACGAGGGCGATTTGAGCAAGCTGCGCGCTGCGCTCGTAAACGAAAGCAGCTTTTCTAAATTTGCAAAATTTTTGGGCATCGGCGAGAACCTGAATATGTCGCTGTCCGAGGAGCGCAACGGCGGACGCGAGAAGCCATCGCTGCTTTCGGACGCGTTTGAGGCGATAATGGGCGCCGTCTATCTTGAGAGCGGGCTGCAAAACACCGCCCGAATCGCGACTGCAATTTTAGAAATCCTCTATCCGCGCATAAGCTTTAACGAGCTAGTTAAAGACTACAAAACCGCGCTGCAAGAGCTCACGCAGGCAAAATTCGGCGTCACGCCCGAATACGTCCTTTTAGGCTCAAGCGGCCCCGATCACAAAAAAAGCTTCGAAATGGCGGCGCTCGTAGGCGGCAAGCGGCTCTCATCCGCCGTGGGAGCGAGCAAAAAGGAGGCCGAGCAAAAATGCGCGCAAATCGCGCTTGAGCTTTTACAAAACGGCGCCTCGCACGGCACTAGTGCGACAGATGGCGAACAAACAGCATGCGATAGCGACGCACAAAGCGGCGCAAACCGCGCTCAGAACGGCAAAAAAGGCTCGCGAAATGGCGGCGGACGAGCGCGAAGCAGCGCAAAGAGCGATCGCACCGGCACATCGGGCGGCACGCCGAGCGCTAAAAAAAGCAATGAGCGAAGCGGGCGTGATACGGATAAACAAAGCAGCGGCGACCAAGGAGGCGCACTATGAATACCTTCGGCGAGAGATTGCGCCTTAGCACCTTCGGCGAGAGCCACGGCGCAGCGATAGGCGGCGTTTTGGACGGCTTTCCGGCGGGCGTGGCGATCGAGATTTCAAATATCCAAAGCGAGCTTGACCGCCGCAAGCCGGGCGGCAGATACGCTACGCCACGCAAAGAAGCCGATGAGATCGAAATTTTAAGCGGAATTTTTGACGGCCGCAGCACGGGCGCGCCGATCGGATTTATCATCCGCAACGCAAACCAGCACTCGAAGGACTACGAAAATCTCAAGGATATTTTCCGCCCCGCTCACGCCGATTTTACATATTTTGCCAAATACGGGCTGCGCGATTACCGAGGCGGCGGACGAGCAAGCGCGCGCGAAACCGCCGTGCGCGTGGCTGCGGGAGCGTTTGCGCAAATCCTGCTAAATCACTTTAAAATTTCCGTAAAAAGCGGAGTTTGCGGTGTGGGCGAAATTTACGCCAAAGATTTAAATTTTGATTTTGCGCAAAATAGCGAAATTTTCGCGCTCGATCCCGCTGCGGAGAGCGCGCAGAAGGAGCTAATTCTAAGCGCTAAAAATGCCGGCGATAGTATCGGCGGCTGCGTGCTAACTCGCGTTACGGGCGTGCCTGCGGGGCTCGGCGAGCCGCTGTACGGTAAGCTGGATGCGGCGCTTGCGGGCGCGATGATGGGCATAAACGGCGTAAAGGCCGTGCAGATCGGCACCGGAGTGAAAGCAAGTACGCTAAAAGGCAGCGAAAACAACGATTTTATGCGCGCTGGCAAGGATGCGATCCGCACCAACGGCGGCAAGATCGGCGCAAATTTCGCAAGCAACAACGCAGGCGGGATCCTAGGCGGCATAAGTAGCGGCGCGTCTATTGAGATAACAACGCATTTTAAGCCCACTCCGAGCATTTTCATGGCGCAGCATAGCGTGGACGTGCGCGGCGCAGACGCGATCTGCGAGCTGCGCGGGCGGCACGATCCGTGTATCGCCGTGCGCGGCAGCATCGTAGCCACCGCGATGGCGCGACTGGCGATCGCCGACGCACTACTGCTAAACGCAAGCGCGACACTAGGGAATTTAAAGCGAATTTACGGCGAGGATTAAATTTAGACGAGCGGCGCGGCGAAATTTTGCGAAATTTCATTAAATTTAAGGGTCGAGCGATGAAATCCCCGCGAGCGAGGCGGGCAAATTTAAATTTACGCGGTAGGTCTATCGCGACAAGGAGGGCAAATGAGACTTGAGCGTATCGGCGAGGACTCGGCGCTGATCGCGCGCATAGAGGCGATTAACGTCGCGGCGTTCCCCGAAATCGAGCGTATCAGCATAAAAAATTTCTTAAAAATGTCGCGCAAAGGACAGCTTGAAATCGCGGCGATTTTCGAGGATTTTAGCGCCATGGGCGCCGGCGGCGCGCCCGATAAACACTACGCGGCGGTGAGTGAAAATTTATGCGTGGGATCGCAAGATCGCGGCGAAGCGAGCCAAAATCGTGACGCTGCGAGTAAAAATTCCGACGCGGATAACCGCAGCACGGCAGAATTTAACTCTTTGAATTCCAAAAATCGCAGCGTGATAGGTAAAAAATCCAATGCGATGTGTGAAAAATCCAGCTTGGAAAGTAAAAATCCCAGCGCAGAGGCAAGCAAAAATTCAAGCGCGGCGGCGCAAAATTTAAGCGGCGAGGAGCTCGTTGGGTTTTGCGTCTATAGGACCGAGCAAACCTACAAGCGCGCGGTTTCGCACCACAAACAGCCGCCGCCTCGCCTAAATGCGGATAAAATTTTAAGATCCAAAGCCCATAGCGGCGTGGAATTCGCTTGCGATGCGGGATCTTTCGGTACTGCGAGCGACGAAATTTCAAACTACGTTACGAGCAATGAAATTTCAGATTTAAGCGCTAGCGACGGGGTTTTGGGCGCGGGCGCGGATCAATGGCTAGCGAGCGAAAATATAAAACGTGCGGACGACGATTTAAAGCAGGCGAGTGCGGGAGAAATACTATGCCGCGGTGTCGCGACAGATAAAATTTCAAATGTGAGCGTGCACGGCGAAATTTCACCGAGCGCTACGGAGAGAGAAATTTCATCCGATGCCGCAATGGGAAAGATTTTGCGCTACGATGAGAGCGGGATTTTGCACCGCGATGAAAGTAAAATTTCGCGTTGCAAAAAAAGCGAATCCTCAAGCGGCAAGCAGGGCGAGATTTTTTACGTGGCCTACCTCGGCATCGATGCGAAATTTCGCGGGCTGGGGATCGGCTCAAGGCTGCTCGCGCTCATAGCCACGCAAAATCCGCGCGCGCAAATCGTCCTTGACGTCGAGCCTCCGCACGAGGACGCGCCCAATCTCGCGCAGCGCCTGCGCCGTATAGAATTCTACGGCAGGCGCGGCTTTGGGCGCTGCGGCAAGTTTTTCAACTACGCAGGGCTAAGCTTCGAGATCCTTGCTAGGCCGCCGCTAAGCGCGCCGCAGCAGGGATTTGACGTAGCGAGCTTCGTGAAATTTATCGGCGCGGGCAATAAATTTAGATTTAAAGTCACCGACGCGCCGCTATATAAAAACTAATGCAAAAGCCCGAATTCAGCCTCATTTGCGACGATACATTTTATAAAATTTTCTCCGCCTCTATCCTTGCGTTTTTTTGCATTTTTATCTCTTTAGACATCGGCGGATCGGGTGAGCTATTTTACACGGACAGCCCGCTACGCTCGCAGCGAGCCAAGCCCAGTCTGACGATCGTTTTTATGTTTTTAGCGTTACTTTATCTGCGAAGCGGTAGCAAAGAGGCGGCGCGCGTGGAATTTGACGAGCTTAAAATATCCTTTCGCAGAGGGCTAGACAAATACGATCTTATGCTTGGATGCGTCGATCTGATAGAGCCGTCGTTCGGCTTCGTGCGGACGTTTCGCGTGCCGTTTCTAAGCTACGAACGGTTTTTGAAACTGCAAGAAATTTTAAAATTCTTGCTTCTTTTCGCATACGTCGCGGGCGTGTTTTTGACGATCAAATTCGGCTTTGCCGAGGCTGCGATCTATGCAGCGGCGGGCATTTTTGCGATTTTGATCGCTTCAAAGCTCGTCGTCGCGCGAAGGCTAGACGGACGAGCGGGGCTACGACTGCGCGACTGCCTGCTACTGCGCGGGAGGGACGATACGGGCGCGGCGGTATTTTTTTGCATCCGTCCTAGCCGCGCCGAGCGCGAGGCTTTACGCATATATTTTTTGAAAAATTTCAGCTACGACATTAAAGCGTGAAATTTTTCGGTTTTCAGCGTAAAATTTAGACCCGCGGGGTAGCCTGGATAAGGCTAAACGTAAACGAAGCGCAAAGGCGGATACTGCGCGAGTATTTTGCGGCGAGATTGGGGCTGGATTCGAGCAAAATTCTACTCACAGCAATCGTAGATGGGATCTCTCGGTACTCGAAGCAGTCGCAGATGAGATCGCTCGGCGCCCAAAGCAGCCATCGAAGCGGTCGCAGATAAACCGCTAGCGCCCGCTTGGCTGAGACAGCCACCGCTCGTTGCAACTCGCCTCGCCGCAAGCGCCTCCGCAAATATCCAGACCTTTAAACGCACCGAAAGCGAGGCGGTGATAAAATACGAAAGCCATACCGAAAAGGAATTTTATGAGGGACTACGACAAAGAGCCGATCAAAACCATAGACAGAGCGGTTTACTTTCAAAACAATATCGTTCTTTTTCTTTCACTCGGTTGCTTATATAAAATATTCAATTTAGAAGTTACTCCGTTAAACTTAGAATTTTACACGCATTTTAGTGCCGATTTAGTTATGTTTATCGTAGTGGTCTTTTTATTGTTGCCGGCTATGCTACTTTGGCCTATTAAAAGAAAGGGCAGTCCCGCGTATTTTTTATTGGAAAATAATAAAATCAGCTATATAAATGCTTTCGACGATAAGCCCGGATCGCTAAATCAGGCGCTAAATGATTTTTATTTTGTCAAGAAAGAGGAAGTAATAAAAATTTGCGATGCCTGTGATATAGATAAGGTAAGTTTTTGCATTATATCAGAGCTATATGATAGCTACGGAAGATTTCACTATTTTTCGTCATACGAGCTGTATAAAAAGTCGTCCATAGGGGTACACATAGGAAAGGTTGTATTGTTTTTATATCATACGATAAATTTCATATTGTTCATCTTGCCGTTTAAAATTTATATGCTGATAAGAGCGGATGAGCCTTTGGGCTTAATCCGCAAAAATATCGTGCTAAGGTTCAAAAATAGAAATTACTTCCTTATAAATATATATTCTAGGCGAGATCTGGATGAGATATTAGAGTATTTTAAGCAAAAAGGCGTCCAAGTTACGGATAAAGTGGTCTTTATGCCGCAGGCGCAGAATAAAGGCTTGTTTGCCGATAAAAATGAAATTTGGAGCGATGATTTCGGCGATACGCAAATTCCAAAAGACACGTTTAAGCGAAAGCTTGGGCGATTTTTTAGCTTGGATTAAAGAGCGATTCCGTCCGTTTCAGCGTAAAATTTAGACCCGCGGGGTAGAATTACAAAAATTTTTACACGGAGCAAACAATGAAAAATTTCTTTCTAGCCGCAATAGTTTGCGCGCTTTTTAGCGGTTGCGCATATGAAGCACAGTTTAATCAAAATGCCGATGTAGCGCCGTTTGACGACACTATAAGCGCGACCAACGCCATGCAAAGCGCGCTCATTTACATCCCTGGCGAGCTAATGGGGACAAAAAGCTACGTCGCAAGCTCGAAGTTAGGCAGAGACGATGAGCTTAAAATCGACGTCGGCGAGTTCGTCGCAGGCGAGGCAAAGCGCTTCTTCGGCACCTACCTAAGGCGCGTAAGCGTTACCGACGACGAAAAAGCGCTGCAAGGCAAAGGGCTCGTTATCGCACCTGAGCTTAGCTCATTCGGCTTTGGCTTTTACAGCTCCGACGGCATCGACGTCTCCGCAAAGCCCTTCGTGCGCTACAATCTACGCCTAAAAATGTTTAAAAACGGAAAGCCGATCTACAACCAAAATATCGCCGTAAACGAGCGCAACTTCGGCGAGGAGGAGTTTTTCGGTGGCGGTCAGGGCTCATACGCGCAGATCGGCGGGATTTTCCAAAAGGCAATGGCGAACGACTACGCCGTACACGCTAGAGAGATTTTGGACGTAATCAACGATAACTAATCGCGCTTGCGCCTTTGTGCGTGGTAAGCGGCATCTGGTTGCTTATTTTTGCCTGCCGTCTTGTGGTAAAATTTGTCGCGGCGATCTTGCGGCACGCACTTGCGGATCGTCGCGCCTAAGCTCTATCTAGCGATAGGCTTTAA
>NZ_CALIMQ010000104.1 GCF_938045535.1 uncultured Campylobacter sp.
CCAGCGCTTTTTTAAATTCTTCGAAGCTTATGAGCCAGTGAGCATCCGATTTGTCAGAGTGTTTGTTTTCGAGTACATCGCCCTCTTTCATACCCAGATATGCTAACGTAACGCCCTCGGATTTGCTTAAAATTTTGGATTTTTGCTTAGCCGCGGTATCAAGCTCGGTTTTGCGGTATTTTTTATGATTTATATCTTCTCGTAGGCCATAACCGATATCTACGGGGCCGGTAGCGAATACACAGTGCTCTTTAATAAATTTCTCGTCTATCATATCCGGGTGGTTGTAGACGATCTCCCTTGCTATGTAGTTCCATATCGCCAAATCGGTATTCGGACGGAATATAATTTCAATATCGGCGATGTTTGAAGTGCGGCTAGAGTAGGTCGAGAGATTTATAACTTTTACGCGGTCCGGGTTGCGAAGCTTATGGTCGGAGACGCGAGACCAAAGAATCGGGTGCATCTCAGCCATATTCGCGCCCCAAGCGATGATGGTATCGGTTAGCTCGATATCGTCGAAAACGCCCGCAGGTTCGTCGATACCGAAGGTTTGCATAAAACCTACGACAGCACTAGCCATGCACTGGCGAGCATTAGGATCGAGATTATTGGAGCGAAAGCCCGCCTTTACTAGCTTTGCTGCGGCGTAGCCTTCCGGGATCGTGTATTGACCGCTGCCAAGTACGGCAAAGCCCTCGGGACCGCCTTCGTTATAGGCTCGCCTAAAATGCTTCTCCATTTCGTCGAACGCTCGTTGCCAGCTGATCTCGATAAATTTCCCCTTTTTGTCGAATTCGCCTTTGGAATTTACGCGCAAAAGAGGCTTGGTAATGCGATCTGCGCCATACATGATCTTTGCGTTAAAATAGCCTTTGATGCAGTTTAGACCGCGATTTACAGGCGCTAACGGATCGCCTTTAACCGCTACGATTTTGCCGTCTTTGGTGGCTACCATAATGCCGCAGCCGGTGCCGCAGAAGCGACAGGCCGCCTTGTCCCAGCGCCAGCCTTTTTCGGCTTCGTCCGCAGCACTAAGACTGCTAGGCAAGCTGATACCCGCAACGCTACAGGCAGCCGCTGCTGCAGAGCTTTTTATAAAGTCTCGTCTATCCATGAGATTAACCTTTCGTTTAGAATGTAAATTTCTATTAACGTTTTGGATAATAGCATAAAAAAACGGCTTAGTCTAGATTAAAATCAAGGTTTTTTCTACATAGATTTCAGATATAAGATAATAATTTTATAAATTTTAAATTTAGTGGCTTAAATTTTATCAGGATAGCGAGTTTTTGATAAATTTTAATATAGATTTTCATTTAATTAAATTAATATATTATACCGATAAATTAGCATTAAAATTTCATAAAAATTTAATCGTGCTTTGAAATAAAACGAAGCGTAATAGAATTTCAAAATTCTATTAAAATTATAAAAGTTAGCTTAAAAAGCGTCTTTTGCGATAAGCGATAAATTTTACGCTAAAACGCCGCCATTATCGAAGCAAAAGCGCAAAATTTAACTATTCAATTTAATATGCTGGATTTGCATATCGCTTAAATTTCGCTTAAAAAAATTCACTAATTTAAAAATTCTTTTATAATCTAGAAAGTATAATAGCCGTGCAAACCAAAATTTTTGAAAGGAATATTATGCAGTCCAGAGAAAAGATTGTCAAAACGACTTGTCCTTACTGCGGCACCGGCTGTGGTATCGATCTTATCGTAAAAGACGGCAGGATCGTAAACGCGCGCCCTACGCAGGCCCATCACGTAAATGACGGCGAGCTATGCTTAAAAGGGATGTTCGGCTGGGAGTTCGTAAACTCTCCAAAACGCCTTGCCAAACCTATGATCCGTAAGAAAAACGGAGTATTTGATAGAAGCGGTAAGCTTGAGGAGGTAAGCTTTGAAGAGGCTTACGATTTTGTAGCGTCTAAATTTAAAGAGACCGTCGCTAAATATGGCCCAAGCTCAATAATGGGTTTTAGCTCGGCGCGCTCAAATAACGAAGACAACTACGTTTTTCAGAAATTTTTCCGTGCTCAGGGCAGCAACAACGTCGATCACTGCGCCCGTCTTTGACACGCTCCTACAGTGGCAGGTCTTGCCAACACGCTAGGAAACGGAACGATGACGAACGATTTGGTAGAATTCGCTACCGATACGGACGTATTTTTACTCATCGGCACCAACACGAGCGAGTGTCACCCGATCATCGCTATGCAGATGCAGCGAGGCTTGCAGCGCGGCGCCAAGATGATCGTCGTAGATCCAAAGCGCACAGATATGGCGAAAAAAGCCGATATCTATCTGCAAATCCCAGTGGGCGCGAACATTAAGACGCTAAATACCATTATGAATGTTATCATTGCCGAAAATTTGCAAGATGACGAGTTTATCAAAAACTACGCTCACGGCTACGAGTATTTAAAAGAGGCGGTTAAAGACTTTACGCCTGAGCGCTTCGAGCGCGAGACCGGCGTGAAAAAAGAGCTCATAATCGAAGCTGCTAGAATGTATGCTAAAGCAGGCGCAGCGGCGATCTGCTATACGATGGGTATCACGCAGTTTAGCGACGGCACCTCAAACGTCTTTTCGCTTTCAAATTTAGCTATTTTGACGGGAAATTTAGGTAAAAGAGGCGCAGGCGTAAATCCTTTGCGCGGTCAAAATAACGTCCAGGGCGCATGCGATATGGGCGCGCTACCTAACGTCATCCCCGCAGGCGCGGTAAATTCCGCTTACGCTCAGGAGCAAGCGCGCAGAGTATGGCACTTCGAGCTAAATCCAACTCCAGGCTTTAAGCTTACGATTGCTCCCGATAAGATGGATAGCGGCGAGCTGAAGCTGCTCTACGTTTACGGCGAAAACCCTGTAATGAGCGATCCTTGGACGGAGCACTTCGTGCATGCAACGCACCATTTGGATTGCTTTATCGTGCAGGATCTTTTCTTTACCGAGAGCGCACAGAAGGCCGACGTCGTACTACCTGCTGCCGGCTGGGGCGAGAAGGATGGCACCTTTTTAAACACTTCCCGCCGCGTCCAGCGCACGCGCAAGGCAAGCGAGCCGGCTCCTGGCGTAGAGCCTGATTGGAAGGTAGTTTGCAATATCGCGCAAAGAATGGGACTTGAAGGGTTTGATTTTTTAAGTGCAGAAGAAATTTGGAACGAAGTGCGTGCATTAATGCCTAAATTTTTCGGCGGTATTAGCTACTATAGGCTAGATAAGCTAGGCGGCATCAGCTGGCCATGTCCTGATGAAGATCATCCGGGCACACCGGTGCTTTATGCAGATCATAAATCGATGCTGCCTGATGGTAAATTTAGAATGGTGCCGGTGCTTTACGTGGATGATAAAGAGGGGCGCGCTAAAGCTGAGGCGGATTTTAGAGCCAAGATGAAAATTCCTGATGATTATCCGGTGGGAAGCGGCGCGCTTAGCGAGATACCGGATGAAATTTATCCGTGCTTATTTACGACCGGGCGCAAGGTTTATCACTACCACACTGGCACGATGACGAGAGAGTGCCGCGCGCTAGAGTACGGTGCGGGCGCAGAAGGCGCGCTCATCGAGGTAAGCCCGGACATCGCACGCGAACGCGAGCTTACCGAAGGTTGCTACGCGCTTGTTAAAAATAAGCGCGGTCAGATCGCCGCGAAGCTTCGTATAAATCCGGATTTGAAAGAGGGTACGATATTTACGACCTTCCATTACAGCGAGGCCGACGGCAACGAGCTCGTGCATGCGGGCGATCTGGATCCGCTATCTGGCATCCCGCCGCTAAAGATGACGATTGCAAATATCAGAAAGCTTAGCGAGAGCGAGTTTATCGAGTTCAGAAGACAAAACGAGATGTCGATGCACTCCGAGAAACCTTATCTATCGCCGGTTCATAAGTAGTTCGGGCGGCAAGCTCCGCCCGCTTTACATAGATGAAATTTAATCGCGGCTACGGCAAAATTTGATGAAATTTCATCTCTGCGAGCGCTTCATAGCCGCTTGCAATTTGCAAGCGGCTCGTGGATTTTCCACGCGATTTTTTAAATACAAAACTGCGAGCGCTTTAAATTTACGCACGCTGCTTCAGTACTACGGCTTTACTTCGGCGAATTAAGGCTATTTAAGCAAAATTTCACTACGATACGGGCGAAATTAAAATAAGGAAGGTCTATGGAGCCGATTTATAGGGCGGAGATAGTTAAATTTAAAGGTGATGAAAGAAGGATCGTAAGCGATATCTTGGTGCGCGAGATCAAGCTTGAAATTTTACTAAACGGCGAGCGTTTCGGCGCGCTTATGGCGACTCCGAGCGATTTAAAAGCGCTTGCGATAGGCTATTTGCTGAGCGAAAATTTGATCTCGGATCCAAGCCGTATAAAAAGCATAGAGCTCGCGCCGGACGGACTTAGCGTGAATGTTTGCGGCGAGATAAACGAAAAGCGGCTAAATAGCTCCGCCGAGCAGGTACTGACGATAGAGGATGTCCTTCAGCGGGACGGAGGGATTTTTCATCATATCGTACATCGCCATAAAGCTGGTCGTGCGTCCCTTGCCTG
>NZ_CALIMQ010000105.1 GCF_938045535.1 uncultured Campylobacter sp.
ATGAGATTAGAAGTGGAATTTGCGTCGCTAAACCTGCTAAAATCGGCTTTGAAATTATTTTTCACTAGCGGATTGGTCTGGGCTTGCGGTACGTGGCATTGCGTGCAGTTGAAGCGCTGCTCGGCTAGCGTGCCGTTTAGATCCGCGCCTGTACGAAAGTCCACCAAGTGGCTTTTTGGAATCGGCGTAGAGCCTACATCCTTAGCGACATCGGGCATATGGCAGGTTATGCACATATTGTTATCCTTTGTGATCGGCACAAGCCCTTCTAAGCTGTGCGGTATGAGCGGCGGAGCGTTTTCGAAGCTGCGCTCGATTTTCGAAGCGGCGCCCGGAGCATCCTCGCTATATTTGAAATCGGGCAGAGAGTTTTTATTTTGCGCCGATTCGTCCACGCTTTTTATAAAGCCCAAGCTGTCAGCATCTATAGAAGCCGTCTTGTCCGCGGCAAATAGCGCCGCACAGCATGCAAGAGCCAAGCCTAAAACCATTTTTTTCATTTTTTCACTCCTAATATACTAAAATTTAACGCATCGTCGTCGCATACGTCGATGCAGCGCCCGCAGCTGATACACTCGCTGCTAACGCGCCCGTTTTCGCGCCCGACCATCTTAAGCACCTGAACTTCGGGGCAGACCATTTTGCATTTGCCGCACATCGTGCATTTATCAACCTCGTGGTGAATGCGAATGATGCTAAAATAGCTAAGCGCCGCCCAAAATCCGCCGAGCGGGCATAGCCGCGAACAGATCGTGCGATCGCCTGCAAAAATTTCAAAAACTACAATCAGCAGCGCGATCGCAAAAGCGCTCGCACTCAGCGATATGACGGCGCGCGCAAAAAGCGAGATAAGGCTTACGCTCTCAAATGCCGCAAAGCCGAAAGCTCCGCTGCAAATGAGCGCTAGCACCGCTAGGACGTAGCGAGCTTTGCGGTTTACGCTAACGATCTTAGTCGTTATGCCAAGTCTTTTACGAAGCCACGCGGCAAGATCGGTCAGCAAATTTATCGGGCAGACCCATGAGCAATATGCTCGCGGCGCTATAAGCGCATAAAATGCGCCTACGATAACCGCTCCGATAACCGCCGTAGCGCCCAAAGAAAAGCTAGCTAGCAGCATCTGCGCCGTCGCAAACGGATCGCTTAGATTAATCGTACCGAAAAGTTTCGACGAGCTTAGATTGCCTTTTAGAATTCCGGATAAAATTCCGTTTTCGCTCGCGGCTTTGAAGGCGAAATTATTTCCTAAAATAAAAAGGACTAGAATAGAAATTTGGCTCAAACGCCTTAAAATAGTGTATTTCATTGCCTAGCCCCTTCCATTAGATCGTCCTCGTTTAAGTAGTCCTTGCTCTTTTGCGGATCGAGCTTGATTTTGGTGTCTGCGTCCTTTAGCTTCGCGTCATCGCCCTTGATCCAGCCTTTGACGTAGTTATCGCTGGAAATTCCTATGACGCGCTCGCGCTCCACGACGCTGATAGCCGCCTTTTTCGTGACACAGGCATGCTCGCACTTGCCGCAACCCGTGCAGTAGTCGCTATCTACGACGGGCACGAGTAGGGCGTGCTTTTCGGTGCGGTTGTTGTGGCGGTAATCGATCCTAAGCGCCTTGTCCATTACGGGGCAGCTTCGCACGCACGCGTCGCATTGGATACCAGCATAAGCGATGCAATGCTCGGTATCTATGACCGCAACGCCCATTTTGGATAGACGCACGTTAAGCTTAGAGTTTTCGCTCACTAAGCCTTTATCTAGCGCGTCGCTAGGACAGGCCGCAACGCAAGGTATGTCGTCGCACATATAGCACGGAATTTCGCGCGGGATAAAAAACGGCGTACCGTTTGCAATAGCATGATCGCAAAAGCTCGCAAGCTTAAGCGTATCAAATGGGCACGCCTCGACACAAAGTCCGCACCTTAGGCATTTGCTAAGAAATTCTTTCTCGCTTATAGCTCCGGGCGGGCGGAGTCTGGCGTGCTCGCCGGAGTTTGCGACTCCGAGCCCCAAAACGCCTACGCCCGCAGCTAAAGAAAGAATACCTAAGACCTCACGCCTATTCATAATTTACGCCTTGTAAATTTTAACCGCGCATTTTTTGTAGTCGGTCTCTTTTGAAAGCGGGCAGGTATGATCGAGCGTGACGCGGTTGATATAAACCTTCTCGTCAAAAAACGGCACGAAAATAAGCCCTTTCGGCGGAATGTTACGTCCGTGGAAGTCCACGCGAGCTTTGACTTTGCCGCGGCGCGACTCGATCCAGACGATTTCGTTTTGTTGCACGCCGATTTTGGCGCCGTCAGCTTCGTTCATATAGCATCTTGCTTCCGGTACAGCGCGATAAAGCTCCGGTACGCGCATAGTCATAGTGCCCGTATGCCAGTGCTCCAGCACGCGACCTGTACATAACCAGAAAGGATACTCCTCGCTTGGCACTTCTACAGGATCCATATATGGACGGAAGAAGATTTTAGCTTTATTGGCAAGGCTTGTTTTTTCTTCGCCTGAAGTAGCGGATTTCAGATCGCCGCTAGGAAGCGCCGCTTTGGCGTTGCCATAGAAGGCGAAGTCGCTATCCGGAGCCGCTTTTTTAGCATAGGGATCGTATTGAGCGTTAAAGCGCCAAAGCGTCTCTTTACCGTCTACGACCGGCCATCTAAGACCGCGCACTCGGTGATATGTATCGAAATCAGCTAGATCGTGTCCGTGACCGGTGCCGAATTTTCGGTACTCCTCCCAAAGATATTTTTGGATGAAAAAGCCATATCCTTTAAATTCTTTGCCGTCGCTGCCGATTACGCCGCGTGAGTCGCCGTTTACTTCGGAGTTATCGAAGCTTGCCATAATCGGATCTTTTGCCGCGAAAGCCTGGGCGTCTTTGTTTGCAAAGAGCACTTCAAATAGTGTAGTCTCTGGTGTATAGCCGAATTCTGAAATTTTATCTAAGACACTTGGTAACGTAAGTTTATCATTTACTTTAACCTCGCCCCAGAAATCCTTGAGTTTGAAGCGCTTGGAAAACTCTAGCATCTGCCATGTATCGCTCATTGCGTCGCCCACAGGAAGGACCTGCTGTCTCCACCACTGAGTTCTGCGCTCGGCATTGCCGTATGCACCCCATTTTTCGTAGATCATCGCGGTCGGCAGGATTAGATCGGCTACCTTCGCGCTTAGTCCCGGATATGGCTCGCTTACTACGATGAAGTTATCCATCTCGCGCGCCGCGGCTATCCAGTGGTTTGCGTTGGCGATCTGCTGCCACGGGTTGTTGACCTGTACCCATATCCATTTTATCTTGCCATCTTCGAGATTACGCAGAGCCTGCACATAATGTGCGCCCGGTTTTGGATTTATCGTACCCTCGGGAAGCTTCCAAATTTTTTCGGAAACCTTTCTGTGAGCGGGATTTGCCACGACCATATCAGCAGGTAGGCGGTGAGAAAACGTGCCCACCTCTCTAGCTGTGCCGCAAGCGCTAGGCTGACCGGTAAGCGAAAACGCTCCGCAGCCGGGCTTAGCTTGCTTGCCAAGAAGAAAATGCACCATGTAGCTTTGCTCATTGACCCAGGTTCCTCTTGAGTGCTGATTAAAGCCCATCGTCCAAAAGCTTACTACTTTGCGATCCTTTTCGATGTAATAATCTGCGAGCTGCTTTAGCTTGGTCTTAAATGCCTCTAAATCCTCACTTTCGTCACCCTTGGCCAAAGGCGCTACAAATTC
>NZ_CALIMQ010000106.1 GCF_938045535.1 uncultured Campylobacter sp.
TTTGCAATATGCGCTCGCCCGCAAAACAGCTTGCGATAGGAAATGATTTGAACTGCGCAAATTTTAAAATACGCGACCCGCTCCCGGGTGCGCAAATTTATGCCTTTGCCGCTAAGCGATTTTTAAAAGCTCTCAAGCTAAAATTTATCTCGATTTGAGATCAAATTTAGACTTAACCTAGACGGCGAAAATTTCACAAAAGACGCCACAAGCGGCGAAATTTCAAAGGAGCCTAGCGTGAAAAGATTGATAAATTTCCTGAGGCACATTTATGCGGACCTGCTCGCAGGCAGGGCGCTGCTGCATCCGATCCTGCTTACGGCTGCATTTTTAGCGGCGAAATTCGGCACGCTATATATCATAGATCAAAAAATTTTAGAAAGCGGCTATGATTTGGGGATATTTGGGGAATTCGCTTATTACATATTTTTCGATTTTGTTGCAGGCGCCTATTTTATAGCTCTTTGCGCGCATATAATCTATGCTTCGCCCGAAGTCAAATCGCTTAAAATTTTACGCAAAATTTTACTCGCGGCAATCTTGGCGTCTTGCGCGCTGGGTTATTTTGCTTCGGACGTAAACTACCAAAAACTAGGCGTCTTTGAAGCCTTTTTGATTGCCTCGCTAATTTGCATTTGCATCTATTTGGTCGCAACCGAAATATCAAACGACCGCTCAAACGCGGTATTTTGGGATTTTGCCTATGTCCTTAACTACATAGGTGCCTTATTTGTAATATTTTATGCGCAAGCCGCCGAAGTCGTAGCCGTCATTTTAATAATCCTTTGTCCGCTAGCGTGGACGTTTTATTTCAAATACGAATTTCAAAAATCGCTCGCGAAAGACGCCGCAAGCGGCGATGAAATTTCAAAAAGCAAAGCGCGCGCGGAGAGTTAAATTTATAAAATTCCACCGCAAATGGCTAAATTTATGAAATTTCGCTAGGGTCAAATTTTAAAATTTCCCGCGCGACGCTTTTATCCTTTTATATCTTCGATCACCTCTTCTATGAAACGAGCGGTATCAACTAGCCTAAAGCCCCATATTTTGGGATCTGCCGTGATTTTATTATAAAAATCTTCCAATTCTTTCGCGGGAGATAATTCGCCCAATTTAAACGGGGTAAATTTTATCTTTCCGATCTTTTTTAGATGAGGTAGCAACTCCTTTAAATCCTTATGATTAAACCAGCGGTCCGCTCTAAGGAAGCCGCCGTTTTTCGAGCTCGCGATCTTGCTTTTTAAAAAATCGTCCATGCCGGGCGGCTCTTTTTGCAGCACTCTGGTGCAGGCCAGATGATACTCGAGCTTCCTGGGCGTTTGATCTACTGCCGAGACAAAACAAACGCCGTATCCCTGCTGCATCTGGATAGACAAAACGTCGCCCTCTTCAAAATACGGCGTTTTTTGTTTCGTAATTTTGGCTCGCTTAAGCGGCCTTAGGTTTTCGCTTTTTAGCTGAACGGCTAATTTGTCAAGCGCTTTTTGACGCTGCTTCTGGGATTTATCAAAGACCTTATTCCACATCCCGCTTGCGCCGCCTTTTATGATAGCAAGGGCTTTTTCGCGGATTTCGTCGTTTAAAAAGCCGATCTTCCAAAGCGAATACGCTAGGGCCGTCCAATAAATCTCGCTATAAAGCTCATCGGCGCAGAAATTTTCCGCCTGCGCCAAAACATCTTGCAGTATCGTTTCAACATTTTCGCCGTCCTTGTATCGCTCGGTGATAGTCAAATATATATCGTATCCGTCGTCGCTATCGATGATTTTCACCCCGTCTATCGCCATTTTTTCTCCTTTATCTTGATCTCTTTTCTGCCGATTTCGCTGAGCCGAATTTTATCAAAATTTGAGCGCTTAAAATATAAATCGCACAGTAGCGATACTTTAAGCATTACTGGTTATTCATTGCGCTATTGCGTCGCGCGATTAAATTTCATTCACATAAAATAGCTGCTCGCTAAATTCTATCTTTTAAAATTCTTCCTCGGGGGCGGAAGGGCTGAGGGAACC
>NZ_CALIMQ010000107.1 GCF_938045535.1 uncultured Campylobacter sp.
CGCACATCGAAGATCGAAGAATGGTCGATCGGACCGCGCATGGCGTCGGCGACGATGAGCGAGCGCACCTCGGCAAGATCTGCGTTAAAAATTTTAAGCGAAGCAAAGCCCGCTAAAATTTCGGCTTCTTTTAGGCGCTGCGATTCATGGGGCTGCGAACGTTCGGTCTGAGAAACGCTCGCTTCTTGCGAATATTCGCTCCGCCAAATTTGCTCTTTGCCCGTTTGTGCGCAGCCCGCCTCGGATACGACTTGCGCTTCGCTTTGCGGCGTAGCTAGTTGCGGCGCAAAATTATCCGCGGCATTTTCGGCGGAATTTTCAGAAGTAATTTCGGCAAAATTTGCGGCGGAGCTTTGGATTAAATTTAAATCCGAGCCGTGCGCTAAATTTAAATCGGAATTCCTGGCTAAATTTAAGTCGGAATTTTCTTTAGAATCGAAACTCAAATTTTCCTTGGAATCAAAACTCGTATCCGCCTTAGAATCGCAGCCGAACGCCAGCACGTATGAGCGGATATTGGCAGCTATCTCATCGCTTTCAAGCGGCAAGATCACGCCGTTTTGAACCTCCTCTTTTACGAGCTCCTGCATACGCGAAATGTCGCAAAGGCGCGCCTTTTTTAGCCGTATCATCTAAAATTTTCCCTAATCTTTGCGCGATCTTGGCGGCGCATTTTATATCCGCTGAATTTAATTATTTTGAAATTCTGCGCCGCTAAATTTAACGTATTTAAATTTAGAAATTTCATAATCCAAACGCCCCTCGCACGATGATTTCGCGCGCTTTTTGCAGCCCGCTACCTTTCAGCGTAGAGACCAAAATCGCCTGCGGATCGTGCCTCAAAAGCTTTGCGCGCTCGCTTTGGTTGAGCTTGTCGGCTTTGGTGTAGAGCCTCACGACCTTTTGATCGCAGCGCAGAAAACTAGCGAGATAGTTTTGTAAATTTTTATCTATAGCAAGATCGAATTGTCTCGCGTCGATGAGATGGACGAAAAGCTTGATATTTAGGCGTTCTTTGATAAATTCGTCGAGATTTTTTTGCCAGATATAATGCAGTTTTTTAGAAACCTTAGCGTATCCAAACCCCGGCAGATCCACGAAGATCAAAGAGATATTTTCACCCAAGCTAGCAAGATCCGAAAAGGCGGGGTTGCCCGCTAAATTTAGCGCGGATCCGTCGCTCAAATTTAATTCTAAGCTTTGCGCTAGATTTGGCGTCAAACCCGCCGCAAGATCTGTCTCGCGATCCGATCTAAAATCCGCCGAGGCGCTTTTTAAATTTAAAACTAAATCTTGCTTTAAATTTCGCTCAGACGCCGCAGCGTCCGCGCGCTCTTGCGCGCAATTTGCAGCCGAGCTTAAAGCCTCTTTGCTTGCTAAATCTAGCGATGTTTCATTTTGCGAGCCGTCCGAGTCTGCGGCAAGCTTTTGTTTAAATTTAACTTCAAAAAAATTTATCAGCTGCGTTTTTCCGGGAGTCGAGCTTGATTTGGCTAGGTTTTTGCGCCCGGTAAGCGCGTTTATCAGGCTGCTTTTGCCGACGTTGGAACGCCCCAAAAACGCCACTTCGCTCATCGCAAACTCGGGCGCGCCCGTGATATTTGCGGCGGAGGTGATAAACTGCGCGCTGCTAGGATAGATCATTTGTTTTGATCTTCGACCTGAAAGATCAGGCGCACGGGCTTTTTCTCGCCGCCGCCGCTTTTTACTTCGTAGGTACCCTTTTGGCGATTTACGATGATCTTATCGCCGTAAACCTCCTTTTTGGTCTCGGCCTCGTGCAGATAGGCGTTGTTTTCGAGCGTATAAGCCTCGATAGTCGGATCATAGGTCAGCACGCCGCCTCTGCCGTCGTAATGCTTTTGGTTGAGTAAAATTTTAAAATTTGCGTTTCCCGTCGCGACGTATTTGGTAGGCTGGCGCTTGGCGTCGAAATAGATCGTCACTTTATCGGAATTTAGCGTATCGTAAGCGCCCTTTTTGATATGGACGTTGCCCGTTAAAATACTGATTTGCTTAATTTCGTCGGCGAAAAAATTATCCGCCGTGACCTCGACCTGCTCCTGTGCGGCGCTGAGAGCTGACGCGCTAAAGCCCGTAATTAGCGCGCCTGCGAGTATTAGTTTGTGGAGTTTTGATCTTTTATTAAATACCATGCGTGGATTCCTTTTGAGTTTGTTTGTTTGGTCTTGGTGTCGTAGCTTATGCTTGCGCCCGTGACGCGGTCGCCGCCTTGGCGCAGCACGTACGGCACGTCGGAGCGGACGATCTTGCTGCTCGTATCATAGATGATCTCCTGCGCCGTGTAATCAAAGCCTCTGCTATTTACGTAATGCGCGTCGCCGTTAAATTTTATCAGCTCGCCTGCGCGCGTCGCGGTCTTTGAAACCAAAGTGTGATTCAGATCCGCGCTAATCTCCTCGGCTTTAAAATTTATAAACTCGTCGCGATCCTTATAGCGAGTGCCGCCGTCCGCGGTAAATTTAGCATCCACGCGCTCGCCGATCTGATAATCGACGATCTTTTTCATCTCCATATTCGCAATGCTTAGATCCTGCCTAAACATATCGCTAAAATATGGCGTCTGCACGCTTAGAAAGACCATCGCGACGCAAAAGATCGCAATCGCGACGTAGAAAATTTTTATCACCATCGCTCGGCCCCTTTTGATCTGCGCGAAATTTTGCCCATCGCGCGCGCTTGCGAAACTACAGCCATTTGCTATTCCACTCTTCGCGCATGCCGTTTTTATCGACGAGTATTTCGATCATCTCGCGCACCGCGCCGCAGCCGCCGTTTTTGCTTAGCGCGACGTCCGCTTTTAGCGAGCTTAGCGCATCGGCGGGCTTGAAGCTGATCGCGACCGCATTTAAAAGCTTCGCGTCGTTTATATCATCGCCGATCGCGGCGGCCTCATCGAAGCTTAGGTTAAAATTTTTTAAAATTTGCTCCGCCCTTGAGAGCTTGTCTTTTTCGCCTTGAAAGAGCGTATCGATCTTCAGCTCGCGCGCGCGGTTTGCGACGATTTGCGAGCTTTTGCCGGTGATGATCGCGACCTTTAGCCCCAGCCGCTGCCACTCCTGGATGCCAAACCCGTCTTTTACGTTAAATTTTTTCATCTCTTCGCCGCCGTTTGAATGGTACAGCCCGCCGTCGCTAAGACAGCCGTCTACGTCTAAAAATATGATCTTTATCACTTCGTTTTCCGTTTTTTGAAATTTTGTGATTTTAACGAAATTTGGCTGAATTTTTGGCAAACGCCGTATAAATTTAAGCCGCGATTTTAGCCCTTAATCGGCACGTAGCCGCTATTTTCGATGATGCTTTGCCCCTGCGGCGAAAGGATCCAATCTATCAAGATGCGGATATTTTCGTTTTTGTTGTTTTCATCGTAAACCGCGTAAATTTCGGCTACGAGCGGGTATTTGCGGCTAGAGATATTTTCTTTATTCGGATACGCGCCGTTTAGGCTAAGCATCTTCACGCCGCCGTTTTGCACGATCCCCTCGACGTAATAGCGAAACGAAAAGCCGATTGCACTACCGAAAAAGCCCGTGATCTTGCGCTTAGGCTGCGTCTTACTCATAAATTTCAAAAACGCGCTCTGGCTGCCGCTGCCCGCGTTTCGCTGCACGGCATCTATTCGCATGCGCTCGCCGCCGAGCTGCGACCAGTCGCTATATTGCCCCGAATAAATTCCTCGCACCTGATCCAAGCTTAAGCTTGAAACTTTGTTATTCGCATTTACGATAAAGACGAACGCCTCCAGCCCGATCGGCACAAAGCGCAAGCGCACGCCCTTTTCCTGCGCATAATCAAGCTGCTGCTTTGAAGGGGCGGCGACAAAGATCAGATCCGCCTCGCCGTCGCTTATGGCCTTGTATGCGCCGCGGGTATTGCTAAATTTAAGCCTGCTAGCACTCGTGAAATTTTGCCCGTCAAACTCCACGCTTTCCTTCGGATAGCTCGCCGCGACGAACGCCGAAAATACGGGATACAAAGCCGCCGCTCCGTCGATTATCGGCAGATCGCCGCTAAGTTTTAAGCCGGAGCTGGCGCGCACGATCTGCGAACCCTCATCAAACGGCAGAAATTTATGCAGCTCGATCGATTTAGCCTGCATCGTGACGCTGCTTTGATTTATGTATCGCTTCACGACGAGGCGGTAAAACGTAAAATCGAAAGCCGTCAAGATAAACACCAGCAAAATGGCGATAATTGTGCGCTTCATCTTAGTTTCCGTTTGCGATATAGGAGATGATCGAGCATTTGCTCTGCAGATACAGCGCCGCTGCGGTTAGTGCGCAAACGCTGATCGCCCAAGCCGTCAATATTACGGCGATCGTTTTTTGAAAAATTTCATCGCTCATTTTGTGCCTCACATATGCGCAAGCGCGCTATTAAGCAGCCATAAAAAGCCTATTAAGGCAGCCGAAAAGATTATGAACAAAAACGCGCAGAGGATCAGAAGATTTCTAATCTTTCTGCGGCGCTCGGGCGCGCTTTTAGCAGATTTAATAAATTTTACCAAATACACGATGAGGAAAATAAACGAAATTATCGGCAGCGCGATCAAAACCGAGATCGAGATAAATAGATCCGGCAGCCACTCAAAAAATACCAGCGGAGTAAGGGTGCACAAAAACGCAATCGTCGAAATGATTAGAAATTTTCTATCTCTTTTATGGCGCTCCGGATCGTCTTTTGATCTGATAAATTTAATCAAACACACGATAAGCCAAACAAAGCAGATCAAAAACAGTACATTTAAAATCTCCATAAACGATTCCAGGTTATTCATCTTTTACCTTTAAATTTTAATATGCAAAGCGACATTTTAGCGCTCTGGCGGTACGAAATTTCATATAGCATAGTTCGTGGTTTTCGCGGCGGACGCAAATGCACCGCCAGCGTAAGCGATCTTAATAAAGCGGCGCGCTTTGCCAGAGCAATGGCGAAATTTTGCAAATTTCAAGCAGCGGCGAGAGTAAAATTTCAAACGCCGATAAAATTTCAAAACCGCGAATTGCTAATGTTGCTAAATTTGGCGCGCATTTGTCGCTATAAAACGCCCTTCGTGCTAGGCACGCCGGCGCGCTCGTTGATACTTATCGCGCGACGAAATGCGACGGCGAACGCCTTAAACGCGGCTTCCGCCACGTGGTGCAGATTTTCGCCGCGGATCTGGCATAGATGCAGCGTTAAATTTGCGTTGAAAGCCAGAGCGCGGAAAAATTCCTCCACGAGCTCGGCGTCGAATTCGCCGATCTTACCGCGTTTCAGGCTCGGGCAATCAAATGCCAAAAACGCGCGGTTGGAAAAATCAAGCGCGGCGCTTACGGCGGCTTCGTCCATCACGACGATGCTATCGCCGAAGCGCTCGATATTTTGCGCGGGATAGATCGCCTCTTTGATCGCGCTTCCGAGCACTATGCCGCAGTCTTCGACGCTGTGGTGAAAATCGACCTGCAAATCGCCCTCACAGCGTAGGTTCAGATTGATCCACGCGTGCTTGGCAAACGCGCTAAGCATATGATCGAAAAAACCGATGCCAGTTTGTATCTGCGCTGCGCCGCACCCGTAAAGCTCCAGCTCAAGCTCGATTTTAGTCTCTTTCGTAGCCCTATTTTTGCTTATCATCGCGCAATCCTTAAAACTAAATTTTGTTTGAAATCTATCTAAATTTCACTAAATTTCGGTTAAAATTTCGGCCAGCTTTTCGGAATTTACGCTGCCGATCTGGCGCAGGTTCGCAATCTCGGCGCCCTCTTTGAAAAATAGAATCGTAGGCGGGCCGAATACGTTGAAATGCGCTTTTATCGCCCTATTTTGCTCGCTATCTTCGCTAAGATCGATCTTTAAAAGGCTAAATTTATCAAGAGCGCCCGCAAGAGCGGGATCTGCGAACGCTCGCTCGCTCTGCTCGCAATTTTTGCACCAGCTAGCCCAAAAATCCACTATCACGGGCTTTTTGGAATTTTCTATTTCGCCCTGCAGTTGCGCCAGATCGCGCATAAATGAAAAATGCGCGCCGCTTAAATTTTTAGCGCGAGAAATTTCGCCCGCTTGCAAGCTCTCGCCGCCGGGGCCGCCGCTGGAATATCTCGTGCTTTGCGGGATTAGATTACCAAGCGGCCTGGAAAAATCTTTCGCGCCGCTGGCAAAGCCCGCGAGTAGCAGCGCCGAATATAGCGCGATTACGAGAGCCAAAGCGCGCTTGATCCCGCCTGCGCCGCCGTCAAATAGCCCCAAAAATCCTGCGAAAATCGCGCCCAAAACCGAATAAATCAGCAGGCTTAAATTTTCGCCGATGAGCGTGCGCGAAATCCACACCGCCGTAAAAAGCAACAAAAAGCCGAAAATTTTAGGCACCGCCTCCATCCAAGCTCCGGGTCTAGGCAGTGCGCCGCCGAGCCCTACCACAAGCAATAGCGCGCCGCTTCCGAGCCCCAGTGCAAAAAGAGCCGCCGCGCCCAGCAGAACGTCGCCGCTGCCCGCGATGTAAACGAGCGCGCCTGCAAGCGGAGCGGAGATGCACGGCGATACGACGAGCGCCGAGATAAGCCCCATCGAAAAAACTCCGATCAGGCCGCCAGCATTTTCGCTTTTGCTATTTAAGAAGCTTTGAAAGCGCGCAGGCAAGCGGATCTCGTAAAATCCAAACATAGAAAACGCGAGCGCGGCGAATATGAGCGAGGTTAGGATCAGCGCGGGCGGAGTTTGCAGCAGGCCCTGTAAATTTTGCCCAAAAACCGCTACGAAAGCCCCTAAAATCGCATACGAGCTCGCCATCCCGAAAATATACGCGAGGCTTACGGCGAGGCTTTTTTTCGCGCTCGGCTTCGAGGAGGTTTTTGCCACTATGATCGACGAGAGGATCGGGATGAGCGGATAGACGCAAGGACTTAGCGAGAGCAGCACGCCATAGCCGAAAAACAGCGCGATCGCCGCGATGAAGCTCTTGCCGCTAAGAACGTTTAAAATTTTATCCTGTTCGGAGATGGGATTTGCGCCGCGAAAAGTTTTTTGCGCGGAGGTTTCGTTGGAATTTACCGCAGCGCTTTCCGCCGAGCTTGCCGCGAAATTTCCCGTCGCGTGCGAGCTTGCCATGGAATCTGTCTCTGCGCCCGCTGCTGTAGTATTGCTTTTAAAATTTACAGCCCCGCTCTGCGCGCTGTCTGCGGCAGAAATCTGCGCGGAATTTCCGCCGCTTCGGTATCTTTTCAGCTCGGAGTTTGAAATTTTGCTGATCTGATAGCCCTCCACCACGCGCTTGAAGCTAAAGCCGAACTGCTGCGGCTGGTAGCAAAAGCCCGATTTCGTGCAGCCCAGGAAATCACCGCTAAGCACGAAATCATCGCTGTCTGCGGCATTTGCAAGCACGAGGCCCAAAGGCACGGCGATGCTAAATTTGCCCTCGTAAATTTTATAATCCTTGTATTCGGTCGCGGCGGGCAGATTTATTAAATTCGTCACCTCCGCGCCGCCAATGAAAATTTTTATCTCGTTTTGATAGAGATAGACCCCGTCCGCGATATCAAAGCTTAACGTTACGCCATCGCTTTGCGCCGCCACGTTAAGCTTGAACGCATCGGAGGGTTTCAGGGGCTCGGCGCCCAAGCCTAAAAGAAGAAACGCTGCCAAAATAAGTGATCTGATCAAATTTTATCCTTTGAAATTTTTTCCTACATTCTAACGTAATAAGTATGAATTTATAGTGTAATCTAAAGAACTTTTTTGTAAAATTCCTTAAAATTTTTAGGAGGCGATATGAGCAAAGAGATCAAAACCGAAACAGGCGAAATAGCGCTGAAAGAGATAGAATTTAAAAGCTCAAAGTACGAAAAAATCTCGTTCAAAGACTACGAAACGCTGCTTGAGAGATACCAGATCGAGCTTTTGAAGCTGCAAAAATTCGTAAAAGAGAAGGGGCTAAAAATTTTGATTTTGATGGAGGGGCGCGATGCGGCGGGCAAAGGCGGCACGATCAAGCGCTTAACCGAGCATCTAAACCCGCGCGGATGCCGCATCGTGGCGCTCGAAAAGCCGAGCAACGTCGAAAAGACGCAGTGGTACTTCCAGCGCTATGTCGCGCACCTACCCAGCGGCGGCGAGATCACGATCTTTGACCGCAGCTGGTACAACCGCGCGATGGTCGAGCCGGTGATGGGCTTTTGCACCCACGCCGAGCATAAAGATTTCCTGCGCCAAGTGCCTAAATTTGAGGAGCTTTTGGTAAGTGCGGGGATAATTTTGTTTAAATTTTACTTTTCAGTCTCCAAAGAGGAGCAAAAAAGGCGCTTTGAATCGCGCCGTACCGATCCGCTGAAGCAATATAAACTCTCGCCGGTGGATGCGAGATCGCAGGAGCTGTGGAATCAATACACGCTCGCAAAATACTCGATGCTGCTCGCTTCAAATACCGAGTTTGCGCCGTGGACGATCCTAGATAGCAACGACAAAAAGATCGCGCGGCTAAACGCCTTCCGCTGCATACTCTCGCGCATAGACTATCCCGAAAAGATCGATGCGAAGGAGCTTGCAGTGGATCCAAACCTCGTGCGAAACGGCACCAGGGAGATAGTGCTAATGGAGGATAGCCAAAAAAGCGAGGCTTGGCGCAAGCTGGAAAGCCCCTCTCGCAAGAACAAGAAGGATAAGAAAAAGGGCTAAATCTTGCCAATGAAGATTACTTGCTAAGAATTGCTAGGGAAACTTTACTTGCCAGGAATTGCCTCATTAGGAATTTATTTCCTAATATATAGAAATGCATTAAATTCTATGATTGTGCACCTCAAGATTCTTTGAAATTCTATCTAATGGGATGGAATTCTACACAACGCCACGGGCTACGTGATG
>NZ_CALIMQ010000108.1 GCF_938045535.1 uncultured Campylobacter sp.
GAAGCGGGCTAAGCTTGCCGTCTTTGCTGCGCTCGTACTGCATGAAAACTAAATTCCAAATCTCTAAAAAGCGGTCGCCGTCGCCGCCCATATAATCCTCGGGCGAGTGAAAATGCTCCTCACCCTGATCGTAAAAAATTTCGCTGCACGGTCCGCACGGTCCGGTATCACCCATCGCCCAAAAGTTATCGTGATCGCCGAAGCGATATATGCGCTCCCGCGCTATGTGACGCGCCCAGAGCTCAAACGCTTCGTCATCTTTTTCATGCACGGTAACGTAGAGTTTGTCTTTAGGAAGCTTTAAAATTTCAGTGATAAACTCCCACGCATAGGCGATCGCCTGCTCTTTGAAATACTCGCCGAAGCTAAAATTTCCAAGCATCTCAAAAAACGTATGATGGCGCACGGTGTAGCCGACGTTGTCTAGGTCGTTGTGCTTGCCGCCGGCGCGGATGCAGGTCTGACAGCTCGTGCGGATAGGCGGCGTCGGACGCGGTACGGCTCCTGTAAATATGCTTTTAAACGGCACCATGCCCGCGTTTGTAAACAGCAAGCTATCATCATCTGGCACCAGCGGCGCACTAGGGATGATCTGATGGCCCTTGCTTGCAAAGAAATTTAAATATTCGCTTCTAATATCCATGATTTGTCCTGATTTCAAGTTAAATTTTAAAGGCGCATTTTAGCTAAATTAGATTTTAAAAATTATAAATTTTAACCATTCTTAGTTATAATGGCGCGAAAGATTAAATTTAGGGCATAGCGATGAAAAAAAAGATAGCGATCATAGGCATGGGCGAGCTTGGTCAAAAGCACTTCAGCGAGCTAAGAAGGAGCGATTATTTCGAGCTTGTAGCGCTTTATCATAAGGGCAGCAGTGAAAATTTCGGCCCGCGCTATCCAATCTTTGATAATCTAACCGATCTTTTTAACGTCGCCAAGCCCGACGCCGTAGTCATCACAGCTCCCCCGCCATCGCATAAAGAGCTGATTTTAAAATGCCTTCCATTTACCAAAAATATCTTTGTAGAATCTCCGCTCGCACAAAGCCTAGCCGAAGCTAGAGAGATAAACTACGCAGTCACTACTAACGGCACGCGCCTAGCCGTAGGCTACTCCGACCGCTACAATCCTGTCATCGTATCCTTGCTACGCGAGCTAGCCAAGGGGGATAAAATTTTTTCGATGAGCTTTGTAAGCGGTTTTGCAAACGATGATAGAGCAGATATCGTCGCCAATGCCCTTTTTAGAGATATCGATCTTGTGCGGCTGCTTTCTCACAGCGAGATCGCCTGCATAGAACTTAGCAAAAATATCTCTAAAGAGCGCACTCTAGCCGCATGCGCGACGCTTCACACAAAAAGCGGTTGCTATTGCACGCTAATGCAGTCCAATCTCTATCCGATCAGACGCCACGGTATTGAGATTTGCACCGACAGCGGCGTATATTTCGGCGATCTAATCTCAATAACTCTTTTTAAAATTACGCCTGACGGGCGCGTGAATCTGCGCGTCGATCGCGATGACTTTTCACTACGGCGTGAACACGAAGCGTTTTGCGAGATGTGCGACAGCAGTACTAATGCAGGTCTTGCAAGCGTAGAGGATGCGATAAAAATCAGAGAAATCATCTCATGAAAAAAGCCCTAATTTTACTCAACATGGGCGGTCCGAACAATCTGAGCGAGGTTGAAGTTTTTTTAAAAAATATGTTTAACGACCCCTTTATTCTGGGGATTAAGAGCGATTTTTGGCGCAGCGTTTTAGCCGTACTCATCGTAAAAAGCAGAACCGCATCGGCGCGCAGCAACTACGAAAAACTGGGCGGGCGCTCGCCAATATGCTCCATCACCGAAGCACTTTGCGAGCGGGTAAATGAACTAGCGCGAGCAAAATTCGGCGCGGGGTTAAAATTTGAAGGCGCGGCTGATGCAGGTGCCGCGAATGAGCCGCTGCAAGACATTTCATTGCAAAGCAAGCCGCCGCAAGACGCCCTGACGCAGGGCGAGGCGCCGCAAAACGAGGCGCCGCAGGATGAAAAACCGATAGACGAGCTAATTTGCGATTATGCGATGAATTACACGCCGCCATTTGCGGAGGATGTGTTTAAAAAATACGCGGATTTTGATGAGATAATTTTGATGCCTTTGTATCCGCACTTCTCGAAAACTACGGTGCAATCGAGTCTGTGCTCTGCCGAGGCGGCGCTTAAACGGCTCGGTATAAAAAATTATAGAATCATCGACATATTCTACGACAACGCCGTTTACAACGAAATTTTACTAAATTTAATCACGGGATGCGTCGCAAAATTTAGCGCGGATGAAATTTCGCAAATTTCGCTCATATTTTCTGCGCATTCTCTGCCGGTAAAAATGATCGCCGCGGGCGATCCTTACGAGGCGCAGGTAGAAGCACACGTGGAAATTTTAAAAGATCTGCTGGCTGCGCGCGGGATTAAATTTAAAGAGATCATTTTGGCGTATCAATCGCGCCTTGGTCCCGTAAAGTGGCTAGAGCCCAATATCGCGGACGTTTTGCGGGATCTGCAGAGCAAAAAAGCGCTCATATTTCCGATCGCATTTTGCGTGGATAACTCCGAGACCGATTTTGAGCTGGATATTTTTTATCGAGCTCGGGCGTGCGAGCTGAGTT
>NZ_CALIMQ010000109.1 GCF_938045535.1 uncultured Campylobacter sp.
GCGCATTCATCGAATACGGCGCAGGCATCGGCGCGTTGAAACTATCGCGTTCGCGGCATTATGTAAATATTGCCGCTCTGCGAACATGGCGCGAAATTTTAGGGCGCTACTGCGCCGTTAAGCGTGGCTTGAGCGATACACATACTCATGACTTAAAGCGCAATCCTAATTGCGCGGACGCGGTTTGAAACACGATTCGCATTAGGCGCGACAAAATCGCTATTTTTCGCGCGACTTAAATGCGATTCTGTCGGTAAATTTTACTGCCAGCCGCACTCTGCTGCGTCAAGCGGCGCCAAGTCCGTGCTTTAAAATTTTATGCCAAGCTGCGCTAAAAATTCCGCGTCTAAGCCGTATATATCCCTAACTCGTGGCGCCGCAAGACGCTCCGCAAAATTTACCCGCTATCAGTAAATATTTGGCACGCGGGCGGAATTTTGCGCGCAGCACCGCACGTTTTGCTTTAAATTTAGCGCGGCGGGCTTTAAAATTTTAAATTTACCGCCTCTGCGCTCTGTTTATCCACAAGAGCTATCGCGCCAGCTAAAATTTATCTGCGGAGCAGATCTCGCGCCGAAATAAAATTTTATCTTGCTCGTAAAATCGCGGCGCATAAAATTTTATCACTTGTTTTTCTGAAAGTACGCATCCACGCCGTTTGCGATGCCTTGGGCGATGCGGTCTTGATAGGCGCTTTTGCCTAAATTTTTACCCTCCTGCGGGTGCGTGATGTAGCCCATCTCCACGAGCACCGCGGGCATCGTAGCGCCCACCAGCACCCAAAACGGCGCCTCGCGCACGCCTCCGTCTCTGCTTGAGAAGCTCTTTTTGACCGAGCTTAGCATATAGCTTTGAATATCGATGGCAAGCTTGTTTGAGGATATTATCTTCTCGCGATTTAAGAAATTTAAAAAGGTCTGCTTTGAAAAGGTATTCATATCCTCCAAATCGCCCCTATTTTCGAGCGCGGCGGCGTTTTTACTGCGTTCGCTTCTAGCCGGGCTTAAGAAAAAGGTCTCCACACCGCTCATTTTAAGTGCTGAGCTAGCGTTAGGAGCGGCGTTTGCGTGGATCGAAATAAACATATCAGCATTTCTTTTAGCGGCGAAAGCGGTGCGCGACCTTAAATTTATAAACACGTCGGTGCTGCGCGTATAAAGCACCTTGTATCCCCGCTTGGTAAGCAGCGCACCGAGCTTTTTGGATGTGGCTAGCACGACATTTTTTTCCTTTAGCCCGTTTCCGACCGCGCCAGAATCGCTGCCGCCGTGACCGGGGTCGATTACGATGAGCTTGCCCTTAGTGGATTTGTAAATTTTACCGGCGGCTACGGACGCGGTTTTGGCACCTTGCACATCATCTATCGTGCTGATTTGCGGCTCGCTATCTTGCTCGCGCCCGCGTTTGCGCCCTGATTTTTGATCCTTGTTTTTTTCTGCGCGCGCGGATTTTGCGGCTTTTAAGCCTTCAGCCGTACTTAAAATCATCATATTGCCGTTAATTTCTACGTTTGCATTGAATTCTTTCGGATCACTAAGTACGATGCGCACGGTCTTATCGTTGTATTGTGAGACGCGTACATCGCTAACAAAGCTATCTTTAAGCCGCGTTTTTTGCGATTTTTGCCGCGCGCCAAAATCAATCACGAAGCGAAAATGATCGTTGCTTGCAATGGTGAAATCCTTATAATCGCTCTGCCTTAGATCGCGGTTAAACTCAAGTACGATCTCGTTTTTATCGCCGCGCAGAGAATTTAGAGTAAGTTGGGCGTTTTTGTCCGCTTTTTTGACACTGCTTTTTCTAAGCTCACTGCTTTGATCCGCAACCTCCTCATCCTCGCTTTGCGCGATTGCGTCCTCGCCGCCATCGTCCTCTTGGGCGTCTACGACCTCGTCCGCGCCGTGAGGTCTAG
>NZ_CALIMQ010000110.1 GCF_938045535.1 uncultured Campylobacter sp.
ACGATGTCGAAGCTTCCAAGCAGCCACACGCCGAATAAGCCCAAAATGAGCCCGAATATGATGCCGCCACCGCCGATCGTGGCTCCGAGCGCAAAAAAGGTCCTTTTAACCTCCTTTTTGCTAGCGCCCAGGCTAAGTAAAAGCGCGATCTCTTGGCGACGGTTCATCACGGTCATCAGAAGCGAGCTTACGATATTTAGGCTTGCGACTAGGATTATTAGCATCAGCACGATGAAAAGCGCGCGTTTTTCAAGCGCAAGGGCGCTGAAAAAATTGCCGTTTTGCTGCCACCAGCCCACGGCGTTAGCGCCGCCGGGGAGGCTTTTTTTGATGCGCTCCAGATCCTTAAACGGATCGTTTGAAAAAACATGCACGCCGTCGAATGTCCCCTCGTCGTAGCCCAAAATTTTAGCTAGATCGCTCGCGTCCGCGTAGGAATACGCCTTGTCGTAGGCGATCAGCCCCGAGCTGAAATCCGCGCGCACGTCAAAGCGCTTCATCTTAGGGATCAGCGCAAAGCCGCCCGGATCGCTCTTCGTAAAGATCATCGTGATCTTGCTGCCCTCATCCAGCATAAACTCGTCCTTGATCCCGCGCCCTATCATGATGCCATAGTCCGTTAGATTGGCGTCTTTGGCGCCTGCTGCGACGACCGAGTTAATCCTCTTTTCATCGTTTAAATTTACGCCGAAGATCAGCCCACCCTCGAGCTTCTCGCCGCCTTTGGCGATGACCTGCGAGCTGATATACGGGCTAAAAATCAGATCGGGAAAGTCCGCCCGCAGCCCCTCCACGTCGTCTTTTGAAATACCGCCGCGAAAGTGGCTGTGGATCGTGATCGGGTAGTTCATCGTAAAGAGCTTGCGCTCAAATTCCTTATCAAAGCCGTTCATTATCGCCATCGCGACGATCAAGACCGTAAGCCCCACGCCGACGCCCAAGAACGCAAGCAGCGCCGAAAGCGTAATGAAGGGCTGAGAGCGATCGAATCTGAGATATTTGAATAATAAATACTTTACCAAAAAGCCGTCCTTGTAAAATTTCACATAAAATTTAGCGCTAAATTCTATGTGAAATTTTAAGTATTTTAGAATTTTAAAATTTCAGCAACAGACTTCACACCTTGGAATACTAAGTTTTAATGGAATATAATTTTATACTTAGGCGTGAAATATGATTTTAAATACTCTTGCAATG
>NZ_CALIMQ010000111.1 GCF_938045535.1 uncultured Campylobacter sp.
CTCCGCGGCGCTACCAAAATTTAACCTCGCGTGCGAAGCAAAAAAAGCGCGCGTAGATACCGCGATGAATCTAAACTTTGCCTTCGGCGGCGACAATGCCGTAACCATAATAGGACGCGTATGAGAGCCTCTAGCATCCTACCGCAGAGCGGATATATGGTCTTCGCGGATGAAATTTTAGAGGTTAGCGACGGGTATGCGAGCTGCGCGTTTAGCGTTAAAGAGGACTCGCCGTTTACTGAAGACGGCGAGCTCGGCAGCTACGCGTATATGGAGATAATGGCGCAGTGTATCGGCGTGTATTCGGGCTACCGAAATGACGGCGAGGCAAGGCTCGGGTTTTTGCTGGGCGTGCGGAACCTCGATATTTCGCGTGCAAGCCTGAAGGTGGGCGAGCGCGTGATCGCGACGGCGAGGCAGAGCGTAAGCGACGGCGATGGGTTATATATCTTCGACTGCGAGATCCGCTGCGGCGGCGAACATATCGCAAGCGCCACGCTAAGCGTAATGCGTGCGAGCGACGAAATGATAAAGAGTATAAATGGCTAAGAGAATTTTAATCACCGGAGCAAGCGGCGGTATCGGCGAGGCGTGCGCGTTAAATTTAGCGCAAAAGGGCTACGGCTTGGCGCTAAACGGGCGCAACGAAGCAAAGCTTAATGACGTAGCGAAGCGTTGCTCGGATGCGGGCGCGGCGGAAGTTCAAATTTTAAAATTTGACGTCGCAGACACTGCTGCGGCGCAGGAGCAGATCGAAGCAGACATAGAGGCAAACGGCGCGTACTGGGGCATAGTGCTAAACGCGGGCATCACGCGGGATAACTCTTTCGTGTGGTTCGAGCGCGAGGATTGGCAAAGCGTGATAGATACGAATTTAGGCGGGTTTTATAACATCCTAAAGCCCGCGCTGATGCCGATGATCCGCGCCAAAAAGGGCGGGCGTATCGTCGTAATGAGCTCGGTTAGCGGAATTGCCGGCAACCGTGGCCAGAGCAACTACGCCGCTAGCAAAGGAGGCCTAATCGCCGCGGCAAAATCGCTAGCGATAGAACTTGCAAGCCGCAAGATCACGGTAAACGTCGTGGCTCCCGGGCTTATCAAAACGGCGATGAGCGAAGGTATAAACGAAGCTGCGAGCGAGCAAATTTTAGGCGCGATCCCGCTAGGCCGCATCGGCGAGCCGAGCGAAGTGGCGCATTTGGTGGAGTTTTTGCTAAGCGAAAATTCCGCATACATCACAAAAGAGGTTATTAAAATAGACGGTGGATTATGTTAAATAGAGTAGTTATTACGGGTTTTGGCAATGTCTGTGCATTCGGACGGGACTGGGCGAGCATAAAGCAAAATTTGGCGCAGCAAAAAAGCGCCGTAGTTTATATGAGCGAATGGGATATCTTCGGCGAGGAGCTAAACACTAGGCTGGGCGCGCCGATACCGAATTATGCGCCGCCTGCGCACTGGAGCCGCAAAGATACCCGCTCGATGGGTAAGGTAGCGATGTTTGGCGTCGATGCTGCGGGTGAAGCTCTGGCGGATGCGGGACTTTTAGAAGAGGGGTGCATAAAGGACGGTCGTATGGGCGTCGCAGCGGGTAGCTGCAGCGGCGACGCAAAGGCTACGGGCGAGGTCATAGATATTTTGCATGGCAAGGATAGCACCTTCAACGCCAACTCATACGTAAAGATGATGCCCCACACCGTCGCTGCGAATATCGCGATCTACTACGGACTAAAAGGCAGGCTCATACCTACGAGCTCTGCGTGCACGAGCGCGTCTCAAGCGATCGGCTACTCCTACGAAGCGATAAAATTTGGCCTTGCGGATATGATGCTGGCAGGCGGCGCGGATGAGCTACACCCAAGCCAGGCATTCGTATTCGATAAGCTCTACGCGACAAGCTGCAAAAACGACACCCCTACCCTCAGCCCTGCACCTTTTGATATAGCGCGCGATGGACTGGTTTTGGGCGAAGGCGGCGCTATATTCGTGCTGGAAAGCCTCAGAAGCGCCCTTGCGCGCGGCGCTAAAATTTACGCCGAGATAGTAGGATTCGGCACAACCTGCGACGGCACGCATATCACCCGCCCGCAGAGCGAGACTATGCGTGCGGCGATGCAGCTGGCGCTCAAAGATGCCGCGATTTCGCCGGATCTCATCGGGCACGTAAACGCCCACGCTACGGCGACCAAGCAGGGCGACGTCGCAGAATCTACGGCGACGCATGAAATTTTCGGCTCGCAGACGCCCGTGAGCTCTTATAAAGGCTATTTGGGTCATACTTTGGGCGCGTGCGGGGCGCTGGAGAGCTTCATCTCGGTGATGATGATGAATGAGGGGCTATTCTATCCGAATCTAAATTTACAAGCTATCGATCCGGAATGTGCGCCGCTTAGGTACCTCACGCAGCCACAGGAGATAAATACGAATTACGTTATGAATAATAACTTCGCTTTCGGCGGCGTGAACACCTCTTTGATTTTTAAAAAATTTATCGGTTAAAGGAGAGAAAATGAAAAAATTTCTATTTTTCGCAGTTGCGGCGCTTCTCGTCGCTAATTCGGCTTATGCCAAAAACGACATCATGCGCTTCCCTATCGCCGCGGCACTCGCAGAGCCCGACGCCAAAGCCAAGCTTGATCCGAACATAAAATTCTACTTCGGCAACAAATCCGCAGGCAGAAAGATCACGCAGCAGCTAAGCTCGAACAAAAAAACAAACAGCATCAACAAGACCGATCAAGCCGCATGCAACCGCGCGTTTTTATCGGCACTGCTTAGCTTTCAAGACCGAGCCAAAAAAGAGGGTGGCAACAAGGTCGTAAACATCACGAGCTACTATTACAAAAACGTTTTCGTGAGCGACAAGGAGTTTGAATGCGGCGTAGGCTCGATAATGAACGGCGTCACGCTAAGAGGCTATATTGCAAAATAAACTAAGCTTCGGCGTAGCTTACGCAAGCGCGATAATTTCGGGCGAGCCGGCGGAGTTTTATAAAAATTTCGCCGCTTGCTCGGACGGAATTTCCGAAGTAAATTTAGGCGGAAATTCCGATCTCGCTTGCGACACGGATCAAAATTTTACGTATGATTTCGCGTTAAATTCTACGCAAGATTTTACAGATATTCCAGACTGCAAGCAAAATTCCATAAATTCTGTAAAATTTACAGCTTGCGAGAATAACGAAAAAGCGGGGCGTAACCTTGTTACAGAAGATTTTGATGAAAAATCTACCGAGCTCGGCTCGCAGCGGGGATTAAATTACAAAGCGGTTGCGTCTAAATTTAGCTCCGCGCGCACTTTTGATTGCGGCTCCGAAAAGGTGGCGGAGCTTTATAAAAATTTCGCCGCGCGCGAGGGCGAGGCTTTACAAAATAGCCCTGAAGAAAATTTAGAAATCGCTGCCCGCTTAAAAGAGGAAATTTTAGCACTCGAAGCTTTAAAAAAAAAGCCGGCTCTTTATCATATTCCGCCATTGCAGCGTCGCCGCTTGGGGCTCGGGGCAAAACTTTGCATCTCGCTTTTAGGCGAAATTTCGCAAAATACGCCGGAAAGTTTAGCCGAGGAAAGCTCCTTAAATCTCGCGCCTCAAAATTTAGATGCAAGCAAAAGCCGTGCCGCCGCACAAAACCCGTCGCCGCAGGATTTTTCAAATGAGAATTCTTTAAATTTTATGCCGCAAGATTTAAATTCGGCGCAGCAAGATTTCACAAATAAAAATTCTTTAAATTCCGCGAGGCAAAATTCCAAAGCAAACGAATGCTCGGGAGCCTGCGATCATGCGATGCAAAGCTCCGCAACGCAGCGCGAGGGAATGCCGCTCGTCTTTTGCTCGCGCCTGGGCGAGATCAACCGCTGTTTTAGCCTGCTCGGCTCGATGAGCGAAAGCGTCTCGCCTTCGAGCTTTTGCGTCAGCGTACTCAACGCGATCGCGGCGCAAAATGCGATTTTTACGCAAAATCATGCCGAAATTTCGACGATCTCTGCGGCGTGCGCGCTCGAAAACGGCGCAATAATCGCCGCTGCGAGGCTGAAAGAAAGCGCGGAAAATTTCGGCTCCGCGCAGGACGCAAACGAAGATGGCAAGGACGGCGAATGCAAGTTGGATAACGATAAAATCGCCCTGCTCTGCTATTTTGAGGAGGTAAATAACGACTATCTGAAGCGCTGCGACTTCGCCTGCGCCCTACTTCTGGTGCTTCAGCGCGGAGATGACATGCAGATCGAAATTTCGCCGCACGTTGCGGACGCAACGACACAGAGCATAGAGGCACAAAATCCAAAACCGCGAGCCGAGAATGAAATTTTACGAAGCTTTAAAGGGGACGGCGAGATCCCTCTAGATACCGCGGTGAAATTTTTGGCTAAAATCCTCTCCGGCAAGCGCGAATGGCGCAGCAGCGACGGGGTTTTGGACTATCTTTGGCGCGTCAAAGATCCCGCCAAAATCGCAGCTTTTTTAAGGCAAGATCGTGAGCGTTAAAATAGCAAAATTTCATCGCATGAGAAAGCGTGGCGAGACGAGCAAATTTAATCAAAATCCTAGGCCACGCGGAGCCGCAAAGGCACGAACGACGAGCTTTAAATTTAGCCGCTCCGCCAAACGCGGATATAGTGAAGGTTTTAAATTTAGCCGCGCTATCAAACACGAGCTCGCCCAAACGGCACATCTTAAAAACACGCCGAAAGGGCGCGTGCCGTGCGCCCCCAAATCGCGTTGCAATGAGGCGCGCTGCGAAAATACGCCGCCGAGGAATACGCAACGAATCCAAAAAAATCCGCCTAAACGCTGCGAGCTGCGAGCCATAAAAATTTTACCGCAGCGGCGCATGGAAGACACCGTAAAATTCCGCTATAAAGACAGATGCGGCGAGCCGAAATACTACGCGCAGCAGGCTGTAAATTTCATAAATTTAGCAGATCAAAGCTTGGGCTACGAGTTTAAATTTAGCCGCGCGATGAACCGAGTAGCCACTCACGCAGGATGCACACGACAAGGCGCTACGATGAATTTTAAATTTAACGACGCCGCGAGCTATAAATTTAATCAGACGGCGCGTCGTATGGCGGCGCAAAAACAGCGTGTATGGCACTTCGCAGAAATTCTGTCGCAACGGCGCGCGTGGCAAACCGCCGAAATTCTACCGCAACGATATGTGCAGCAAAAGATAAAAATTCCATCGCAGCAATACGCACGACGAAGCGTGCGGCAAACTGCGGAAATTTCACCGAGACAGTACGCACGGCAAGCGGCGGGAATTCTACAAGATCGCAGTTTATCGCGCGTCACAAAAATTCTATTGCTTCGGCACATGCACGGCGCCGAGATCGCCAAGGCTCCCGCTCAGAGCACGAAAAATCTATTACTTCGGCGCACGCCGCAAGCTGAAATATCGCGCACAACAAACCGCAAAAACTCCGCTGCGATGCGGCGAGCGGTAAGCCGTAAAAATTTTATCGAGATCGCGCGCATGATTAACCATCAAATCCCCGCCGAGAACAACAAAACCCTCGCCGATAGTCATAAAATCCCTAACGAGAGCTGCCGCATAATCCCCGCTGAAAGAGGCGCCGCGCGATGAAGCAGTTAAATCCGCTAAGGCGCAAAATCAAGCAGATCGGCATCGCGTTATCCTTCGCTAGCTTCGGCGCACTGTGTATGATAGGTAACCTACTCTTCCTCCCCGTAGCGCTGCTGCGGCTAAACCGCATAGAGGTCGTGCGAAATTTCGTGCGCGATTTTATAATGATCTCGTGGCGCATATTTTTGCTGCTCGCGCGACTTTACGGCAGTATCGGCGTGAACTGGCGCTGCAAACTCCCGCCTAGCGGCACCCTCATCATCGCAAACCACCCTAGCCTGCTTGACGTGGTGATCTTTTTAGCTCACGTGCGGCGCGCAAACTGCGTAGTCAAGGAAAGCCTATGCAAAAACCCTTTCCTCTCCGCCGCCATCGCAGCCGCGGGCTACATCCCAAACACCGACTCGGAAGCGATGATAGATGCGTGCCGCAGCGCCCTTGCGCGAGGAGAAAGCCTAATCATCTTCCCCGAGGGCACGCGCACCGCAGATCGCATCGCCATGCACAAAGCGGCGTTTTACATCGCGATAAATTTCGCAAAAAATATGAATTGCATCGCGATAAAAATGGATCCTAAAAGCCTAAAAAAAGGACAAGTATGGTACGATACGCCCGAGGTTCGGATGAAGTACGACCTCTACGAGCTGTGCGCGCTCGATCTAACGGACTTTGAGCCGGATCGCCCAAATCCGATCCGCGTGCGCAAACTCTACGAAAAAATATCAAATCTATATGAAAAGGAGAATCTGTGAACGAAGAAATTTTGGAGCTTAAGGAGCTGATCATTTCGGGGCTGAACCTCGAAGACGTAGCGCCCGGCGACATAAATGACGATGAGCCGCTTTTTGGCGACGGGCTCGGGCTCGATTCGGTCGATGCGCTGGAGCTCGGGCTTTTGGTGCAGAAAAAATACGGCATCGTGCTTAACTCAAAAACCCAAAATTTAAAGCAAATTTTCTCATCCGTTGCGTCTTTGGCGCAGTACATCGCCGAAAATAGGAGTAAAAATGAGTAAAGATGAAATTTTTGAAATTTTAAAAAAGGCGCTCGTGGAGCTTTTCGAGATCGACGAGAGCAAGGTCGTGCCTGAGGCCAAAATTTACGAGGATCTGCAGATCGACAGCATCGACGCGATCGATCTGGTCGATTACGTCAAGAAAAACACCGGCTATAAGCTGATGCCCGATGATTTTAAAAACATCCAAACCCTTGGCGACATCGTGGATGCCGTAGCAGCGAAGCTCAATCAGGGCGCGAGCGGGGAGACTACGGATGGCGAGAGTTAAATTTAGCCGTGCGGCGCGGCAAGATCGCGCGTGCGCAGCTCGGTAGTTTACTTTGCGGCGGCGTTTGGCTTGATAGATAGCAACGGCGGCATTTTGTTTGGTGCGCGCGGTGTTTTGACGGCACACAGCGAACGTTTTATTGAAAGCATGCAGGAAGCGGCTTGCGGGCTTGGCGATTAAGCGGCACGGTACAAAGCCCGCCTACCCGCCGCTTTTAAGCTATTATGCAAAGCGCTTTGCAGATCAAAATTTTAAAATTTTAATCTGCAAGCCTGGGTGAAATTTTGAAATTTTAAAAGACGTCGTTTCTTTTGAGACCGTCGTTTTCATAAAATTTCAAAATTTTAAAATTTCGGCTAAATTTAATTTAGCGGATTTTATCGCGAGCGCGACGCCGCGGGTTAAATTAAAGCGCAGCTAAATTTTAAGATGCGGCTAGAATTTGAAGGCGGCAGGCGCGGCTGAATTAAAATTTTAAAAGTGCGGCACCTAAAATCGAACGCTAAGGCCAAATTTAAAGTATCGAAGCGCGGTAATAATCGCGCCGATTGCGCTACTAGCAGCAAAACCAAAATCGCTGCGACGAAACTAAAGCTACCACAGCAAAAGCCTAGCCAGCCGCGGTAAAACTAAAACCGCAGCAGAAAAAAGCTCAACCGCTGTGACGAGGCTAAAGCTGCCACGGCAAAAGCCCAACCGCCGCGGTAAAAAAACCAAGCCCTTGCGGCTAAATTTAAGGATTACAGAGATTGCGACGAACGATATTTTTAAAAACAGCTACCGTAATTTTAAGCGTGTTTTACCCTTTCGGCCTCTATTTTTTGCACGGCGGCGCGCTGGTCTGCTTGCTTGTAGCGATGAGCGCGCTATGGGGAGCGCGAGCTGTTTTTGAAAGTAAAGATCACGCTATTAAGGGCGCGAGCGCGGCATTTTTTGCGCTGTGCGCCGTATTTGGCGGCGGAGCGCTTGCGTATCTGTATCCGCTCATAATAAATTTCTCGCTCGCGGCGCTTTTCGCGCTCAGCCTAAGATCGACGCCCGCGATCACGCGCTTAGCGCTTTTGAAGCAGCCAGGTCTCAACGAGCACGGCCGCGCCTACACGCGCAAGCTGACCGAAATTTGGCTCGGATTTTTCGTGCTAAACGGCCTACTTAGCGCGGCGCTGCTGCTACTGCGAGATAAAATTTATTGGAGCGTTTACTGCGGCGCGATCTCATACGTCCTCATCGGCGCGCTGATCGGCGGCGAGATGATTTTTAGGAAATTTTATGTTAAAAAATTTGATTAATTCTTTGAAACCTTACGAGCGCGAAATCCTTGCTGCGGCGGCTCTTGCGCGCGATTTAGCAAAAACTGGATGCAAGCAGAGCGAAGCGGCAAACTTAAAAGGCGCGGACAAACTCAAAAATAGCGCGGCAAGCGTAAATTTAAAAGATGCGGAAAATTCTAGCGGCGGCACAGATACCGCGCGCGACCTGCAATCGGCGCAGACGCAAGAGCAAGAACGCGCGCCGATGATTGAAATTTACGGCGAGGACGCGGCGGAGCTCATCGCGTTTTTTTTCGGCGCGCTGATTGCGGGCTTTGCGCCCGTACTGCTGCGAGAGCCCAAATTTAGCGGTAAATTTCATCTAGGCGGCGACGTAAAAATTCCAAATCTCGCCGCAGCGCAAAATTTAGACGAATTTAGCCCGCATGATTTAGAAAAAATTTCGCCGCACGATACGGGAAAATCCGCGCCTAAAATTTCATCTAAAAACGCGCCGCAAAATCACGCGCCGTGCGAGCAAGAGGCTGTCTCTTTGTATCTGCTGCGCGCCGATCAAAAATTTTATATCAAAACTTCAGGCTCGACGGGCGAAGCGAAAAATATCGGAAAAAGCCTACGCGATATGGTTTTGGAGGCGGAATTTTTGGTAGAAAGATTCGGCCTTTGCGCAAGCGATCGATTTTTATCGGGTGTCTCGCACCAAAATATGTTCGGGCTCACATTTAGCATCTTCGTGCCGCTGATTTGCGGCTCGCGCACGCAAAAAGGCGGTCTAAACTACCCTGAAATCATCCTTGCAGCCGATCTTGCGGGCGCCGTGCTGATCAGCTCACCCACGGTGCTCGGCGCGCTGTGCGAGCACGCAGACGCCGCAAACATAGCGCCTTTGAGCACCATTTTTAGCGCGGGTGCACCGCTAAGTCCTGCGATCCGAGATAATTTGCGCGCGCTTAGCAGTGCCCGCATCGTCGATATTTACGGCTCGAGCGAGACGGGCGTGATCGCCTGCAACGAGGGCGCGGGGCTTAAAAAATTCGCTCCAGTTAGCGTGCAGATCCGCGCAGATATTGATAGCGGCAGCGCGGCAAAATGCGAGAATAAGCCCTTCGATCTTGTGGCAAGCTCTTGCGGCGGAAATTCTGCGGCAAAGCCTAAAACACGCTGTGCGGACGGGCAAGACGCAAACCGCTCGGGCAAGCAGGCGTCTAAATTTAATGCAGACGTTAGCGATAAAACCGCGACCGATACAGAAAACAGCTCCGCACCGAACTCCGCGACAAAACACGACGATAAATTTACGCAGGCAGAGGGGCTTTGCGATAAATTTACGACAAAGCGGCCCGCCGACCAATTTTCGCAAACGGGCGAGTTTACGATCAGCTCGCCTTGGTGCGAGCGCTTTGAAAGCCGCGATTTCGGCTATGTGTGCGCAGATGAGATCACGCTTTTGGGGCGCGGCGATCGCACCGTAAAGATCAACGAAAACCGCGTGAGCCTCGATCTTCTCGAAGCCAAACTCCGCTCGCACGAATTTATCGGCGAGTGCAGGATTGATCTGCACCCCCAGCGAGACCGCGCCGTAGCTCTTATCAAGCTCAGCGAACGCGGCGAGCAGGCGTTTCGCGCAGGCGGCAAAAAGGGCGTCACGGACGAGTTAAAGGCCTTTTTAAAGCCCGAATTCGGCGCGATTTTGCGCTACTTTAAGATCGCAAGCAAGCTGCCTTTTAATGAGCAGGGCAAGCTAAGCAAAAAGGACTTTTTAAGCGCCCTGCAGCGCTACGAGGTGCCAATTTTCGAGCGGAGCGCGGAGAGTGAGTTTCGCGCGAAGGTGCGAGCCAGCGACTTTTATTTTGACGGACACTTTGCGCGATTTGCGCTGGTGCCCGCGTTTATGCAGCTTCGCTTCGTATTGATCTGCGCAAAAGCCCTGGGCTACGAGCTGGACGGCACGCAAAAGATAGAAAATTTAAAATTTACGAATTTCATCCGCCCCGGCGATGAAATTTTAATCAAAATCACCGAAGCAAGCGGCAAACTCCGCTTTGAAATTTCAAACGACAAGGTCTGCGCCAGTGGAAGAATTTGCCTTTAAGCCCGCATTTTTACTGCCCTACTTCAACCACCCCGCGCGCATCGCCGAGCTCGTGCACGCCCTGGCGCCCATCGCGCCCGTGCTGATCGTGGACGACGGTAGCGACGAAGCGAGCAAAAGCGCGCTAAAGGGGCTTGCGGCTCAAATTTACACCCGCGCGCAAAACGGCGGCAAAGGCGCTGCCGTGTGCGACGGCCTAGTGTGGGCGAAGAAACTTGGATTTACGCATGCTTTTCAGATCGACGCGGACTTTCAGCACGACGTAAGCAGATGCGAGGAGTTTTTGGCACTTGCGGCGCAGCAGCCCTCCGCGCTGATCTGCGCTGCGCCCGCGTATGACGAAAGCGCGCCCAAATCCCGCCTACACGGACGCAAGATAATGAATTTTTGGTGCGTGATAAATACCCTCTCGCACCGCATAAAAGACGCGATGTGCGGCTTTAGAATTTACCCGCTAGAGGGGATCGTGCCGCTTCTGTCCCGCACGAAAAGCCGCAGGATGGGCTTTGATGCCGAAATTTTAATCCTAGCCGTGCGCGCGGGGCTAGAGATAAAATGGCTCAATCTGGCGGTGCGCTACGAAACGGGCGGAGTGAGCCACTTCGCGCCGTTTCGAGATAATTTCGGAATTTCGCTGATGCACGCTAGGCTATTTTGCGGACTTCCGCTTTGGCTTGCAAAAAGAGCGCTTCGCCGCTTTAGCTCGCTTTTTGGAAACATCGACGTACATAATTACGCG
>NZ_CALIMQ010000112.1 GCF_938045535.1 uncultured Campylobacter sp.
CATTTTTTGCTCCGATACCCAGGCTTATTAGATTATATCGCACCGCTTAGATATGTTGAGCCTGAAAATAATCAAGGCCGCGCAGTATCTGTATAGCGTACGTAAATTTCATCTATGTAGACTGCGATTGCGATTTCAGCCGCGCAAGTCCAGCCCGTAAAATTCTGCTAATTTTAAAACCCAAATGCCACGTAGAATTCTATCTATTTAAAGAGCTTTATTTCAAAATTTATCCGTTGCAAACTGCGCTCCCTAGCGCTCAAACTCTATCACAACCTCCTCCTCGCCGAACCACATCACGGAGTTTTTCATATCGCAAAATCGCGCCTCATCCGCCATCAGCTCCGCTAACACCGCTCGCGCTACCTCGCTGTTTCGTGCGTCCGCAAACGCCTGCACGCTTTCATACCATAGCTCGCCCATCGCGTCGTAGTTAAACGCTGCCGTCTCGCGTCTGGTGCTCTGTCCCTCGATAAAGATGGGCATAGTTTTTGCATAGCGGACGATATTTAGTGCCTTTTGATTAGCCAAAACCTTTTGCGAATGCGCCGCCCAGTGTGCTACAAACTCCTGCTGCGTGATACCCGGCGCTTTTTTTACCAACATCGTGATCTTAAACATAACCGCTCCCTAAATGAAATTTATCTCAAATTTACACCCTGTTCTATGATGCATCCGCGTTTTTGCAATTTTGCTTAGCGTTCTTTGCGTCTAAATAGACCTTGAAAAAAACTTAAAATAGCAGCCGTGCGCGCAAACACAAATCGCCAAAATGCATAAACCTCACTACTTAAAGTTCAAACCGCCGTCAATCTCGCTCGGTTTAACCGCCTAAAGCGTCATTTACGGCTACCGCCAAAATAAATTCCGCAGGCTCTTTGCGGGCAAAGTAAAATTCTGCCAAACCTTAGTGGACGATAAAATTTTACCAATCTCTAACGAGCATAAAATTCCGTCCGTTTTAGGCGAGCGAGTAAAATTCTGCGGCCTTTCAAACGGCGACAAAACAGACGAGCGGCGGTTTTATCTTTCACCGCCGCGCGCAAATTACGTTGCCACGCACGCGCCTAGCCCTTGCTCGACAAAAACCTTTGCAAAATTATCGTCGCGGCGATGCTATCAAAGCGCGCGTACTTGCCGCCGCCCTTAGCGCCTTTGCTCGCAAACTCCGCCGCTTCAGCGCTCGAAAAGCTCTCATCTTGAAATTTTATCTCGCCGTCAAAATCCAGCAGCGAGGCGAAGTGGCGTATGCGCCTGCTCATCTCCTCCTCGCTCGCCCCGCCGCGCGGCACGCCCAGCACGAGCACGCTGGCGCCCTTTTCGCGCAGCAGTTCGCTTAGCTCGCGCGCGGCTTGGGTGCGGTTTTTGCGCAGGATCGGCTCGCACGGAAGCGGCGTCTTATCATCCGGTGCCGCCGCCACGCCGATACGTTTAAGCCCAAGATCGATCGCAACTATCAAATTTCATCCTTTGCTAACATCAAATTTTGCGGAATTTCGCCATTAAAATTATGCCACCAAAATTCCGCGATCGGAATTTCATAGCTAAATTTTATCGCAGAATTTAGCTGCGGAATTTATGAAATTTTATACGAAATTGACATAAATTACACTCGCTCGCGCCGCTTGCGAGCTATTAAATTTAGCGTGCCACGAGCTTCAAATTTTAAAATTTCGATCGCCACGCCCGGCTCAGCACCCCCCCGCTACATCCGCGCGAGCCGCACATAAGCGACACCCAAACTCACGGCGGGCATAAACCTTGCCGTGCAGATGCCGGACGTGCAACCAACCCACCCCATGTAAAATCAAAATTTTAAAGCAAACCCGCATTCACGCGGCGGAGCAGATACAAGCCCCCCTACGCTTTATAACTCGTAAAATTTTGCCGCAGTGACCAAAATTTTCTCTTGCGACAAATTCAGCCTACCACACTCGCGCTGAAATTCGTAGCCAAATTTACCCGCAAAAATTTAGCACGATAGGCAAACAAACATTTAAACGCTATTTCAGAAAATTTCATGCATTTTAACACTTAAATTCTGCGCCGCAAAGTATTTACAAATCTCGCGCGGCATTCACAAACCGATCATTACCGCAATCGGGGCGAGTGGCACTACACAAACAAGCCGCGCGGGTTTGTTTTAAGCTTAAGCGTTACTTGCGGAAAGCAAAATTTTACCGAGCCGCCTTTTTCTAAATTTAAACACCGGCCGCGCAGACTACGCGCCATGCAAACACGCTATGCCGGCAGGCGGCGCCGATCAAACCACGGCGAGCAAGCGCTAGCCTCCAGCTACTTTGCTACGATCTTTGCGCCTAAAATTTCTATCCTACCTTCAAGCTCGTATTTGTAAATTTTATCGCCGAAGCGCTCGATCGCCGCTTGCAGATCGGAATTTAAAGCTAAAAATTCCATCACTTCATCCTGCGCACGCTCGGTGCTTTGCGGCGTCTGCGGAGCTAAAGACGCAACAAACTCGCCAAAATCCGCGATCAGCCGCGCCTGAGATTTTGCGAGCAGATCGTTCGTGCCCGCACTCTCGTCTATGCGGTGCGGCAGCACGTATACGGGTATGCCCATTTCGCGAGCCAGGCGGGCGCTTTGCAGCGAGCCGCTGCGGGGCTCTGCTTGAGCGACGATCAGCGCCTCGGACAGCGCCACGACGATGCGGTTGCGCTGCAAAAACTGAAATCCGCGCACGCTTACGCCGTCCTCATACTCGCTAAGCGCGAGACTGCGTTCGTAAATTTTGCCGATCATGGCGGCGTTTTGCGCGGGATAAATTTGATCAAGGCCGTTGCCAAAAACCGCAATCGTGTTTGGAAACGCCCCTTCGTGCGCGACTATGTCGCAGCCGATCGCTGCGCCGCTTACGACGCAAAAGTCCGCATCGCTCAAAGCGCGCGCGAGGCGCAGGATCAAATTTTTGCTATAAACGCTCATCTTGCGCGAGCCCACGATCGAGATGCGGCGCTTTTGTAACATCGCCGGCTCGCCCCTAAAATACAGCTGCGCGGGCTCGCTCGCACCGAGCCTTGCTAGGCTTTGAATTTTAAAACCGAGCTCACTCGTAGTACTCATAAATTTCGTCCAAATAGACCAAATCGACCTCGCCTAGGATATCGGCGCTGTTTGCGAGTGCGCGCAGAGTGGAGCTTTTGGGATGGCCGATAGCGATGGCGTAACCCTGTTTTTTAGCAAGCGTCACAGCTTCGCGCAGCTTTTTGCGCACCGCAGCGACGCTGTTTTGATTATCTAAAAACACATCGCGATGTACATATCGCATACCAAGCCCGTTCATCGCCGCCTTAGCCTTGGTAGCGGGGCTCGTGCGCGAGTCGATAAATAAAAATCCATGCTCGTTCATCGCGCGCAGCAGGTTTTGCATCGCGCGCTCGTCGGCGGTAAATTTGGAACCGGTGTGGTTATTTATAAATTTAGCGTTCGGAAAGTCCGCGCGCAGCTTGGCTATGACGCCGTTTAGCTTCTCGTAATTATCCGAAGCTCGCAGCGTCGCGGAGTTATTTTTGGCAGAGCTCGCCTCCATCGGCAGATGGATAGCGTAATGCTCAAAGCCGCGAGCGAGCGAGCGCGTGTCCTTGCGTTGGTACTCTGGCGGGAAGATGGATGGCGTCACGCGCACGGGCAGCGCGGCGATCTTTTGCGCCTGCTCGTCGGTGCCTACGTCGTCGATGATGATCGCTAGCTTTGCGCGAGAGCCTGCGGGCAGTGCTTTACGCGGCGATTTAGAAAGATCGTCCGCATTGCCCGAAGCGTAGCTTTGCATGGTAGAATTTATGGAATTTTCTGGCGCGAAATTTACTGCGGTAAAATTTACGTCAGGTCCGTCGCTTGCCGAATTTAAGGCGGCGGAATTTGCAAAAACCATAGAATTTACGGAATTTTGCGAATCGCCGTTTGCGGAATTTTGTACTGATGGATTCTGCCGTGCGGGCTCGATGCTCATCTTCGGCGCGGTTACGTTTTGCTCGGCGATCTTATCAAGCTCCTTTTGAATCAAAGCTTCCTTCTGTGCAGCGCTTAAACGAGGCTTTTTACCGCGAGAATCGGAAGTGCTCTCAGGAGTTTGTTTGCGCGAGCTTTGCTGCAACGCGGCTTTATTGCCCGAAAATACGAGATCCAAAACCCCGTAGGTAACCGCACCGCTTAAAAAGCACAAGATTACGACAAAGGCGATCGCTATGTAATTGATCGGGCGCTTTTTGCGGCGCCCGCGTGGATTTGTATTAGCCAAAGCTCAGCCGAAATTAGTTTTTATCTTTATTTACGAGCTTGCCTTTGGCGATCCACGGCATCATCGCGCGAAGCTTCTCGCCGGTTTTGCTAAGCAAGCTATTTGCCGTGATGTTGCGCTCGGCGTTCATTCGCACGTAGCCAGCTTTGCGCTCAAGGATGAAGTCTTTTGCAAATTTGCCGTTTTGGATCTCCTTTAGCACCTCTTTCATCGCCGCTTTGCTGCTTTCGTTTACGACGCGGTTTCCGCTTACGTAATCGCCGTATTCTGCGGTGTTTGAGATCGAGTAGCGCATATCAGCCATGCCGCCTTGATAGATGAGATCCACGATCAGCTTCATCTCGTGCTGGCACTCAAAATATGCCATCTCGGGCTCATATCCCGCCTCGACGAGAGTTTCAAAGCCCGCATTAATGAGCGCGCAAAGTCCGCCGCAAAGCACAGCCTGCTCGCCGAAAAGATCGGTCTCGGTCTCTGCTTTAAAAGTCGTTTCGATGATGCCGGTGCGGCCGCCGCCGATCGCACTTGCGTAGCTTAGAGCAAGCTCTTTGGCTCTGCCGCTTTCGTTTTGCGAAACGGCGATCAGCATCGGTACGCCGCCGCCGCTTACAAACTCATTGCGGACGGTGTGGCCCGGGGCTTTCGGAGCGATCATAATGCAATCGATGCCCTTTGGAGGGACGATCTGTCCGAAGTGGATATTAAAGCCGTGCGCGAACGCGATCGCGTTGCCCTCGCTTAAATTCGGCTCGATCTCCGCTTTGAAAATGTCGCCTTGAAACTCGTCGGGCGTTAGGATCATTACGACGTCCGCGGCTTTCGTAGCCTCGCCGACGCTCATTACTTTAAAGCCCTTCGCCTCGGCCTTGCTCCAGCTCGCGCCGCCCTTTTTAAGGCCCACGATGACCTCTACGCCGCTATCGCGCAAATTTTCGGCGTGAGCGTGTCCCTGCGAGCCGAAGCCGATCATAGCGACCTTTTTAGCCTTAATCAAACCCAAATCGCAATCTTTGTCGTAAAAAACGTTTATTGCCATAACGCATCCTTTTTTTAAAAATTTAGGCGAGATTGTAGCTAAAATTTGCTTTTACGTAGATAAACCGCGCGCCGCAAGGGGGGATAAAGAAATTTTGAGCTATCATTGAGGCATAATTTAGCTTTAAAAGGAGCAAAAATGAAAGTGGGATTTATCGGCGGCGGAAATATGGGCGAGGCGATGATCGCCGCACTTTGCAGAGCTGGCGGGCGAGATTGCGCAGCGGGCGGAGAAAATTTTACAGAGGATAAAGAAAATTGCACGGCGAGCGGAGAAAATTCCGCGCACGACGGGCAAAATTTTATGCCAGATACTCAAAGCTTTGCGGCTTGCGGGCAGAATTCCGCAAATTTAGAGCAGAATTTTACGAGCCGCGAGCGTGATTTCGCCTGCGCGCAGTCCGGCTCCGATACGAAGCTTCAAGTCCTAGCTTATGCTAGAAGTAAAAACGAAGTCTTACGCAAGCGCTACGGCGTGCAAATTTTAGAGGACGAGACGCAGCTGGCGCATGCGGCGGATATTATCGTGCTCGCGACCAAGCCCGCTAGATACGAGGGGATTTTGCACCTGATCGCGCCCGAGCTCGCAGGTAAAATCCTGCTTCTTTTGGCGCCGAATTTCAAGCTGGAGTGCGCCCAAAATATCGTAGGTGCGGACGTTTTCGTGGCCCGCGCGATGCCAAACATCGCTGCGGGCATCGGCGCGTCGGCTACGGCGCTGTGCTACGGCGAGTATTTTGATGAGACCAGTCGGAAGATCGTACGAGCGCTAGCCGCCAAAATCGGTAAATTTTACGAGATAGACGAGGCTGGTTTTGCCGCATTTACGGGGATCGCAGGGAGTCTGCCCGCGTATGTGTGCGCCTTTATCGAGGCTGCCGCGGATGCGGGCGTGCGGGGCGGACTGCCGCGGGCGCTGTGCTACGACGCGGTAGCGGCGGCGGTAGAGGGCACGGCGCGCCTGCTGCAAAGCGGTAAGCGCCCATCGGAGCTCAAAGACGCGGTCTGTTCGCCTGCGGGCACGACGATAGAGGGGCTGGCGGTACTGGAGGCGGCGGGGTTTCGCGCAGCGGTGATGGCGGCGATCGAGGCGTGCATTGCCAAAGCTCGCGGCTAGCCTTTCACCGCACCTCGTCGGTTTCGGATTTCAAATACGGCGCGTTTTTGGGCGTGCTAACATTGGGATTTTGTGCGGGCGCTCTAGCTAAAATTTTGTCTTAATTTTTAAATCGAATGAGTTCGCCATTTCTGCAGCGGCGGAATTTACGAGCTCTATGGCGAACAAGCCGCCAAACCCGCATTGCATTTAAATTTTAAAATTTAGCGACTTTAGAAATTTTAGATCAAAATTTACGCTTAAAATTTTAAATTTAGAGATTGTAAATTTAGCGCCCACGGCAGGGCAAAATTTTGATTTTTAGCGGCGCGAGCCTATGTCCACAACCATTAAAATCAAAATTTAACGCAGCATAGTAGATGCGCCCGCGACTGCGAACTTGCTGGATAAAAAATCAAGCGCAGAACGCAAGCGCTAAAATAGTGCGTCCTGCGCTGCGGTCTTGCGAGATACAAACGCAAGCTGCAAAATTTCATCGCTCGCGTGAATAGAAAACCAAACAAGCCGCGCCGAAACGTATTTGATTACCAGAGCGAGCCGCATCAAAACATATTCCGCCGCCCGTGCGAGCCTTAAATTTAAACTACGCTTCGCCGCCGAGCTGCAAACCAAACCTGTGCGCCAAACTCTGCCGAGTTGCGCAATAAAATTTGACTTTTCATCCGGTCAGAACTTCGCACGCAAAACCGCGACAAGCAAGTAAGATCAGATAAATTCTTTCTCCAAAGGCTGCATCGCGTTGCCGTCTGCGTCAAAAAGCACCCGCCCGCATACTTCGCAGACTTCATCTCTAGGTGACGGCTCGTCTGCGTCCAGCTGCCACGCCGACATCTCGCCGCACTCGCAGTTTATGACGTAAAGGATCTGCCTCTTGCGGCGCTTGCCCCACGGCGCGATATCCCAAAACGGCTCCTCTCGCTTTGCCATTTTCTTAAAATCCCGCTCGGCGTTCTTGTGCGCGATAAATAGATAATAAGCGTCATTATGCAGATCCAAAGTAAAGAGCCTAAAATCGCTCTTTTTCAGCGCCTTTTGAAACTCGTTCATCAAAAATAGGCTCGCGTCGCCGCGCTTAAAATCCTCTTTTTGCGCCTCTTTTTCGAGCCCTGCGTAAATTTTATCGCACTCTAGAGCCACGCCGCTTTGCAGCGCATCAAGCCTAGAGCGGATAAATTTACCCAGCTCTCCCGTCTCGTCTTCGCCGACCCAGTCAAGCATCCAAACAAGCCCTTTTCCGATAAGCGCGTCCAAAAACTCGCCGTCACCAAGCTCTCCTATCTTTTCAAAACCCTCCGTTTCGCCCGCCATCAAATGCTTTAAAACGCAGCACTGATCTTTCGTCATTTTCGCTCCTTTTGATTAAATTTCCGCCTACGTCGGTCTGTTTAAATTTTATCCCAAAAAGCTTTAAGCTTACTTTTCGCAACTCCTTGCGCCGCAAATTTAGCTCGCCGCGGCGGGTAAAATTTACGCTATAATTTCACAAAAGCGCTAAAATTCCAACCGAAAAGGACGCGAATGCAAACGGATCTGCAAGAAAAGATTAAGGAGCTGCAGCGCAAGATCGCGCGCGAAATCACCTATTTTCAGACGGGCGGAGTGAGGTCGCGAGGCGCGATCGATGAGTGCTGGATCGGCCGCGTGCTCGCTTGCGCGGCGGATGAGGAGCTACCGACGGATAAAAACGGCGCGCCGATGCTCCCTCTGGCGCAGTTTTACCTGCCCGCGCTACCCCACGTGCCGCAGGTCTTGGACGGCGTCAAGCTGCTTACGGTCTTCATCTCGCAGGATCTCATCGGCAAATTTGATGAGAATATGGACGGCCTGTGGGCAATCCGCGAGTATAGCGACGTAAGCGAGCTCGTCATAAAGGAGCTTTCAAATCCGCGCTCGCAGATAAGGCCCTTTCTTTGCAGCCCAAATTTGCCGCGGACGACGTCGCGGGCTGGGATGGCGGCGGGCTGGAGACTGACGTCGTGCACGAAATTTTAGAGCTTAAAAGGTCGGTCGGGCTCTATTATTCCGACGTCACGGCTGGGCTGGAGTATCACAACTGCACGAAGCTCGGCGGCTACCCCTCCTTTTGCCAGTCAGGAGTGAGCTTCGGCGAGGACTATCAGTTCGTTTTTCAGGTCTCAAGCGATGAAAAGGCGGGCCTTAACGTCATTGACGGCGGTAGCTTGATGTTTGCCAAAAACCCGCAAAGCGGCGCGTGGAGCCTATATTATGATTTCGATTAGGCACGCGAAGATAAATTTAGCTTGCTTACAAAATTCCGCCGCTTCAGACGGACGCTCGTGCCGAGTAATTTGCAATGAAATTTTATCGGTGCGTGGCTTTGAGCCCGCTCGGTGCGGATTAAATTTAAACGACGGCGCGCCCGATCTAGATTAAATTTAAGCCGCCGAAAGACGAGCCGTATAGTTGCAGGCGAGCCGAATACAGCGAGCGGGCTATGAAAAAATTCGGCGCCGCAAAATTTTAAAATTTTATAACTGAGATTTCGGATTCGAGCTTAAAATTTAAGGCGTGCTTGAAATTTTAACTCGTAAATTTAAAGGAGCAAAAATGAACGCAAACGAGCTTGCAAACATCTGGCGCAGGCCGATCTACCTGCCCTATCTGCAAGATCCGCTCACGCCCGAGGCGCTGCGAGCTGCAGAAGAGGAGCTAGGGCACGCCCTGCCGCGCGAGCTAGCCATGATGCTGGGCGTACAAAACGGCGGCTACCTGCGCTACGAGCTAGAGAGCTATCCGCTAGACGCCGTCAGCGGCATCGGCGAGGCGCATCCGTCGCTTACGCGCTCTAGCTGGGGCGAGGAGCGCGAGTGCGTGAGCTTCAAGCTTGACGGGCTGGTGCCCTTCAGCGGCGACGGGCATTGGTATCTGTGCCTGGACTACCGCGCCAGCGAACAGCCTGCAGTCGCCTACATCGACGTCGAGTGTGACGAGCAAAACATCATCGCGCAGGATTTCGCTTCGTTTTTGGCGCTTTTGCGGCTCGACACGGGCGGCAAGATCGCGCTGCAAACAGGGCTCGATCTAGACGGCACAAAGGCGCGGCTGGAGGAAATTTTGGGCGTGCGCGCAAGAGCCGCCGATCCACAGCTTTACGGCTTTAGCGTGTATAATTTCGCTCGCGATGGCGGCGTGCTGAGCCTTAGCCCGAACGAGGTTCGGCTCGGATTTGCCAGGCGGGGCGAGCGGCGGTTTAAAGAGCTTAAAAACTTCAGCGAGCCCGCCCTGCGCTATGCTGAGCTGGACGCGGACGCGATGATACTGGACGTTTTCAAAGAGGAGCTGATGAGTGAAATTTTGTGCGAGCTCAAGAGCGCAGGCTTGTGCGCACAGAGCCTAAAAGACGCGATCGGCGAGTAAGCTTTCGCGATTATTAGTGAGTTTTGTGCGGGCTGCGGCGCACGCTTGTGCAACCAGCAATGCGGGCTTGCGCGCGCAAATCTAGCTCGCTGCGGCAAGTAAAATTTCGCTATAATTTTGCCAATTTAACAAAGGAGAAAACGATGAGCGTAGAATTCCGCGTCAAAAACAAAAAGCGACCGCTATTTATGGGGTATTCGGACGTCATGAGCGTTAGCGAGGCATTGGATCTGCTGCCCGATCTATCGGTGTTTGGCATAGACGAGAGCGCCGAGGATTTCGATGAAAGGGCGTTTTTAAAATCGCTTTTGAGCGAGCATGAGTGTCTGATTTTAGGCGTGCGGGACAAGAGCGGGCGCGGGATGGAGCTAAGATATGATGAGGAGCAGCAAAGCTACGCCGTGCGCGTAAATACGCCCGCGACGGTCTTTGATTGGGTTTTGGCGATCTCGTATCTACAGGCGCTATCTAAGCAGCTAGGGGGCGAGATCACGGATGAAAACGGCGAAATTTACGATCACGACAAAATAGAGCAATTCGACTACGAGCGCGATATAGCGGCGGGGCTACATTCGATAGATCAGCACTTAAACGGCGATACGGAGGTAAATTTTTGCTACGGAGTAGAGAGGCCTTTTGCGATAAACCGCGCGATGATGGATGAAATTTTAGCCTCGTATAACCCCGCCGCCGAGTTTAGCAAGCGGCTGACCGAGGTGCAATATCTTGACGCTTACAGCGCGCACCAGAGGTTTTATCGAAATGGAGATGACGGCACGATAATGGGCTCATACGCGCTCACGCAGGACCTGCCCACTATCCTGCCCTACAAGCCGTTTGTGGAGTGGCAAAACGCGGAGATGCTGAAAAATAGCGACGTAGCGCGCTGGCAGATCGCGCTCATAGGCATAGAGGGCGACGAAAACGACGCAGGCAACTACCGCGCCATCGCCGAGCTGGAATACGGCGAGTTTATCGCGCGCCTGCCGAAGCAAAACTACCGCTTCATCGATGCGAGCTATATTTTGGTTGACGGGCTAAACGTCAATCAGCTAAAGGCGCTGGCGGGCTAAATTTTACTTTGTGGTGAAATTACGGGATTTTATCGAGGGTTGCTCTACAAAATTTAAAGACGCGGAATTTGCGGTAAATTTCGCGATGTGTAAAATT
>NZ_CALIMQ010000113.1 GCF_938045535.1 uncultured Campylobacter sp.
CATTAAAAAATCGGGGAATATTAGTATATGAGACTTATCGGATTTATTAGAGGTGAAAATGTCATAGTCGCCACGGGCGGGGTCGAGTATAGCTACGAAATGCTGGGCGAGCGCGATCCTAGCCTAACCGACGGCGATGAGGTAAGCTTCGACACGCTAGCATCCAGCGCGATAAATATAAAGCGCGTCGAGGGTTCTAAATCCAAAGACCGTGTAGCGCAAAAAGTAGCCCCACAGCCAAAAGAATCTGCAAAGCAAAACGATGAAATTTTTGGCGATAAGAATTCCGCAGAAAACAATGTATCCGAAGCGCCATCCTTTCAAAGCTCCACCGAAAATATCGCAGAGGATAAATCCGCCGTAAAAGAAGCGAAGGTCGCAAAAAAATTTAATAAATTTAAATTTAACCGCAAAGCCAAGCTTACGAGTGCAAAAAAACCGAAATTCTTTGGATTTGAGTTCGTCCAAACAGACGATCTGCGCACCACACAAAGCGTCGAGAGTAAAATTTATACTTCATCTATCCGCAAGGAAGGGCTTAAATCCATAATCCTGCCCATAGTGCCGATAGTCCTTATTTTGATATTCCGCTCGCAAATCGCAAGCATATTTCTATCTTTTTCGCAGATCCAAGACTACGTCAATCAAGACACGGTTTATATGGTAATGGATCTGCTGATTTTCCTTAGTTTTGCGCTATTTTATCTGCTGCCGCTTAACCGCGCGATAAACCTACTCTCCATAGCGACGCACGATCAATACCCGATGCATCAAATGGCGAATTACAACGTCTTTATCATCCTGTGCGTCATCTCTACGATCCTACAGGATAAGAGCCTGGGGCTAGATGAGTTCGAGCAGTTTTTCATCTGCGGCGTGATCGGACTTGGGCTCATTTCGTTTTATTATAAGTTCAAGGCGTTTTCGTTTATGTTTTTCAAAACTGCAGGCTCAATCCTATTTGCTCCTGCGCTGCTTGTGGAGCTCGCGGCTATTATTTTCATCGGCATCGGCGACCGCTATACTGGCGCGTCGATGAAATTTATGGAGCTTACAGGGCTATTTTTTGCGAGCACGGCGTGGCGATACATAATAATCTTTATCGTTATGTCGCCGCTTTATTTCCTTGGATTTTGTATGCTAAGGCGGATTAAAAAATAAATTCTACAAAATTTTGCCGCAGATTTGGCTGCGATGAAATTTTACTACGATAGAATTCCACTCAAAATTTCATCGCAAAATTTAGCACGAAGACAGAATTTAGCGGGGATTTGAACTTTATCAAAGTAAAATTCTACCGCATTAAAATTTTATCGCAATAAAATTCCATAATTTTAGCGCAGATCGTACGCCCTAAAGCAATATATGTGTTTTATACGCGTTAATGCACGCTTACAAAATACACCAATGCCTGCGAAATTTCGATGCAATGCCCCTTATTTGACAAAAGCTGTGGCAATTGATATCACGGCTTTAAAATCCTACCGCTAAATTCCATCTTTAAATCTCGCGCGCTCAGCAAATATCGACGCAGAATTTTATCCACGCAATTCGGCGCGAAATTCAAAGCTAAATTTCACATCGCATTCTACGGCGAAATTCCAAGACATAACTCTATCATAATAAAATTTTGCTGAAATAAAATTCTAATTGATGCCAAAGCCTAAGTGCGGAATTTAAAGCTACAAGCTCCTCGCTCCGCAGCTAATTAAATTTCATAGCCAAAATTTTGTCGCGTTTAAATTTAGCTGCCCGCACGCCGTATTAAAATTCCGCCCGCTGCCGTCGCGGCTAAATTTAACTATCGCGCTAAATTCTGCGCCCTCGCCTGCTGAAATTTAATCTCGCGCCCCGCTTCGTGCGGCGTAGAATTCCCGCCTAAACTCTGCAAACCGCCCGCGCATTATCGCCTCTCTCATATCCGCGGCAAGGCGCAGGTAATAATGCAGATTGTGAATGCTTGCGAGGCGGTAAAAGCTAAGCTCGCGCGCGCGAAATAGATGATTTAGGTAGCCACGGCTGAAGCGCTTGCACGTGTAGCAGTCGCAGTGCGGATCGATCGGATCGTGATCGTTGATAAAGCCCGCGTTTTTGATGCTGATCTTGCCGAAGCTCGTAAATAGCGTGCCGTTGCGGGCGTTGCGCGTAGGCATCACGCAGTCGAACATATCCACGCCGCGAGCGACGTTTTCGACGAGATCCTCGGGCGTGCCGACCCCCATCAAATATCGCGGTCGCGCCGCATCGACGTATGGCATCATAGCCTCTACGGTTTCGTACATCAGCTCGTTTTTCTCGCCCACGCTGAGCCCTCCGATCGCAAGCCCGTCGAAGCTCATCTCGCACAGCGCTTCGGCGCAAAATTTGCGCGCCTGCGGGTCGGTGCCGCCTTGGATTATACCGAAGATATTTTGATGCGTATGCAAGCCGCGAGATTTCATGGCCTCGTGATAATCTATCGCCTCGCGAGCCCATTTTATCGTGCGCGCGACGCTTAGATCGATCCGCTTTTTAAGCCGCGATCTATCATCGCTGCTAAGTGCGCCAGGCTCACGCGGCAGCTCCACTAAATCGTCCAAAATCATCATAATATCGGAGTTTAGCTCATACTGCGTATCGAGCACGGAGCGCGGCGTGAAATAATGCATGCTGCCGTCGATGTGGCTTTTAAATTTTATGCCGCCCTCGTCGTTTTTGGTGTTTGCGCGCAGGCTAAACGCCTGAAAGCCGCCGCTGTCGGTCAAAAAGCTGCGAGAAAATTTCGTAAATCCGTGCAACCCGCCGAATTCCGCCACCACCCGCGATCCCGGGCGCAGATACATGTGATAGGTGTTGGCAAGGATGATCTGCGCGCCCAGGAGCTGCACTATATCCGTAGCATCGAGCGCCTTGACCGCGCCCACGGTGCCGACCGGCATAAAAACGGGTGTGCGGATCGTGCTGTGCGCCGTGCAGATCGTGCAAGCGCGCGCCGCGCCGTCCTCGGCGTCTATTTGAAAATCCATCTTGATCCTTTAAATTTAGCTTCTTGGCTTTTTTAGCCTCTTTTCGCGCACTCGGCGCAAAATTTTAAAAAGCGATTGTAGCGAAATTTAAATTTGCGGCAGGTAAAGGCGGGTTAAATTTAAAGGATATTATGAAGCGTTTGCGGATTAAAATTTAAGTAGCGGAGTCGCCGCAACTGCAAAACGTAAAATTTGCAAGCAAAACTATGACCACAAAATTTGAAAATACAAATTCGATTAAATTTACGAAGTGAGATTATTGATAGCAAATTTAGCTGAAAACGGTGCAAATTTGACCGCTTACGACGTTTTATTCGGCGGCTGCGTCTAAAGAAATTTAGCGGCTTTAGAGTTTTATCTTTGCACTTTCAAAAGCCGCGACGCGCTATATCGCTAAACGCTTTTGCGTGCGCGAGGCTTCCTTTTTAGGGGCGCGCTTTTTGCGGACACGCTTTTGCCGTCCGATAAATTTTGCAAGGCTAAATTTGCTTCGGATCTCTTTCTGCCCCGACTCTTTGCTTTTCTATTTTGCAAAACCTCGCTGTACGGCGAGCCGTAAAGGCTAGCGTGCCAGATCGCGCATCCTAGCATAACTATGCCGGAAAATTTATGCAGCTGCGACATGCGCGAGTTCATATTTAGCGCGGTTAGAGCCGTGATGCCCATACTCACTCCCAGTGCCGTTTTAGCCGCTTTGCGCTGAAAATTTAGATCCAAAATTTTATCTTCAATGCTCAAATTTTACCCCTTTAATGGAATTTAGTAGTAGCCCAATCGTCGTGCCGTTGTGCAGCAGTGCCGTAGCTACGGGGCTTAACGCGCCGAAGGTCGCCAAAAATAAAATGATCGAATTTATCCCCACGGTGGCGTTGAAATTTCGATTTACGAGCCGCAGCGTGTCGTTAGCCAGCGCCTTTACCTGCGCGACGCCCTCGATGTCATTTTTCAAAAGCCCGATCTGCGCGGAAGCCTTGGCGATCTCGGCGCCGTTTAGCATGCTGATACCAATGTCCGCCTTCATCAGGCTCGGCGCATCGTTTATGCCGTCGCCCACGAAGACCACCTTTCGCCCCTCGGCTTTTAACTGCTCTAAAATTTCGGTCTTTTGCGTCGGCAGTAGCTCGCCATAATAGCGATCTACGCCGAGCTTTTTGGCCACGACGCGAGCTTTTGATTTCACGTCGCCGCTTAGCATGACGATCTGCTCTGCACCCAACTCGCGGAGCCTAGCGATAACAGCGCGAGCGTTTGCGCGCACCTCGTCTCTAAGCCCGATGAGCCCCAAAAGTCTGCCGTCAAATGCGATGTAAAGCAGCGCGAGCCCCTTTTGCATCGCAAGATCGATGGTCTGCTCATGCGCTGCAAACGAGATCATCTCGTCGTCCTCCAGGAAGTGGCGCGAGCCGATGATGAGCTTTTTGCCCTCGATACTTGTTTTAACGCCGTGAGCGACGACGAATTCCACCTCGTCGTGGTGTTTGTGTATAAAACCGTGCTTTTTAGCCGCATCCACGATCGCCTCGGCTACGGGGTGAAAGTAATGCTCCTCCGCGCTTGCGGTTAAATTTAAAATATCGTTTTTGCTGAAGCGCTCGTCAAACGATATGATCTCGGCGACTTCCAGGTTGCCGTACGTAAGCGTGCCCGTCTTATCGAATACGAAGGTATCGGCACTCGCAAGCGACTCAAGAGCCTTGGCGCCTTTGATCAAAATCCCGTTCTTGCCCGCCTTTGAGATGCTTGATTTAAAAGCAACCGGCGTAGGCAGCTTAAGCGCGCACGAGTAGTCCGCCTGCAGCACCGAAGCTACGGTCATAAAATTTCGATTTATCAGATAGGACACGCCCGCAAGCCCGAAGGTCACCGGTACGAGCTTGTCGGCTAGGTGGGTCGTATGCATGCCGATGCTGGAGCGCTCGTTAAGAGATGCCGTGATGTAGTGCTTTATGCGCTGCGTGGAGGTGTTTTCACCGACGTTTTCCGCCCAGATACGGATCCTGCCCTCCTCCACGATAGTGCCGCTTAACACGCTATCGCCGCGAGATTTTTTCACCGCGACCGATTCGCCCGTCATATTGGCTTGATTTATCATCGCTTCGCCGCTTACGACGTGTCCGTCCACGGCTATAACGTCGCCTGCGCCCACGACCACGATGTCGCCTACCTTTAGCTTAGAAGTTGCGATTTTGACTTCAGTCTTTTTGCCGTTCTGATCTATCTCTACCCAAGCCTCCGCGATGTCCGGGCGGGCGAGCTCGCGGATTAAATCGTCGCTTTTATAAACGGTGCTTTCCTCCATGTATTCGCCAAGAGCGAGCATCGCGTTGGTGCTGTTTGCGGCAAAGATATCTCCGCGCGCGAGCGAAATCCCGACCGCCATCGCTTCAAGAGTTTTTGAGGTCAGTCCGTGACGAAAGCTTTCTTTAATGCCCTCTTTTAAGATAGGCATGCACGCTACGATACTAAATGCGCGCGCTAAAGGCGAAGTGCGAAAGATTAAATTTCCCCCCAACGCAAGAAGTGCTAAGATAAATTCGTTTTTGCTCGGTAAATTTTTATGGCTAGCGGGGATAATTGATTTTAGCTCGCTTAAATTTAAAGCCGCAAGTTGCCTTAGAATTCCTGCCTTATTTACGCCTGCGTCAAGCTTAAGGATCAAAGAGCCGATTTTAGCGTTAAATCTAGCTTCCGTTACGCCTTCAA
>NZ_CALIMQ010000114.1 GCF_938045535.1 uncultured Campylobacter sp.
GCAGACATTCGGCTTTATGGCGCGAAAATTTAGATTGAAATTTTATATAATGCCTCTTTGATTTTTATCTTTTAGCAAAATTTAAAATTTTGCTTTTCGGAGCTTACTGTTTTGCCAGCCAAGCCCGGTATCCTTCGCTTTTAATCACGTCCGCGATGCTTTTTGCCATCTCCTGCGGCAAAAATTCGGACTTTTTATCGATGACGGACACTAGCGCGTAAGTGCTATCGTAATCTTGCAACTCCAAGCCCGCGCGCACCAGCGTTTCGTATAAAAACGGCTCGTCCTTTTCGATGCTTACCGCATCGTCGTTTAAAAATTCATAGATGAACGCAAGCTGTTTTTTATCGCCGATTTCTAAAAAATAATCGGCCAAATTAGTCGCGCTCTTAATGATGATTTTGCGCAGATCGTCTATCTGCTGCGCAGAGTAACGCTGGGTAATCAGCCGCCAATTTTCCGCCATCCTCGCCGCAATGATAGACAGCTTGAAAGCTCTGCCGCCATAAGCGTATTTTTCGCTTTCATCGCCGATTTTTTCTATAGCCTCGAATTCGCTCACCATATACTCGTATAGCTCCCCATCGCTGCCGCTGAAATTTTCTAAATATATCGTCTCGGCAATAGTCTCGGAATTTTTAGGCAGATCGCCTGCGCATTCGGGCTCCTGCTCTTCATTTTCTTCGTCCCAGGCGGCTTTTCTAGCTTCAAAAGTTTTAAAATCCACTAGCGGATTAGCGCCCTTTTTTACGAATTTAAAAAAGGCAGAAATATCGATCTGATGCTCATCTTCGTAAATTCCGTCCTTAAACATCAGCTCACAATTTTCAAAAAAATCCCAACCATCAAGCGCGCCCAGGTAGCTTTGACCGATCCGTCCGTCTAGGACATAGACGCATTCGCTAGCGCTATGATCAGGCATCGCGTGGTCGTTTGAGACGATATACGGCGCTTGCGTTTTTCCAAAAACCTGCAACATTCCGTCGTTGTATTCGCCGCTTATACCCCAAAGCGCCGTTAGATTGCCGCCGATTGCGATAACGCCGTCCTGCGAATGCAGATAATCACACGCCGTATCTTTGGCGACTTGCAAAAACAGATAATCATCATCAACGATATCGCCGCTGATGAATAAATTTCCATTAACAAACATCGCTCGTGCGCTATTTTTACCGCCCGCTTCGCTAAATTTATCCTCAAGCCAAGCGGAATTTATCGTGCCTCCCGACAGGCTAAGATCGCCATCAAACACCAGCACGTCAAAACTACCATCCAAATATAAATTTGAGCCGTATTTTTTCTCAAATTCATCATAAGAGAGTATAAAAACGGGTGGAATTTTCGTCGCAAAAGAGCTACGACTTTCGTATCGCTTTGCTTGTGATTTAACGATCTGCTCGCAATTTTGCAGAAAATTTTTGATCTGGTTTTCCATTTTTATATCCTTTTAAATTTGCTATTTGCGGCGGGTGGTCCCGTCATATAGCCTGCAGAATAAAAATTTTGCCAAATTTCGAAAAAGCACTCGCGAGACGAGCCGCCGAAAATTTAAAGGCGAAGTATTTTTTCTTTA
>NZ_CALIMQ010000115.1 GCF_938045535.1 uncultured Campylobacter sp.
TTTTGCTCATACAAGATCACAAGCCGATCGCCCTTTTGCAGCTTTTTAAAATTTACCTCATTTTTAAAAACAAGCATAAACTCATTCGCTAAAGCCGCATTGCCCGTAGCTTTGATGATGTCTTGATAGGGCGAGCTTTCGATCTGAATTCCTAAAGAGTAGCTGTTTTCCTCATAAACTATCGGAGTATAAACGAATCTAAAAGTGCCGAATTTATCGCGGTAAATGTGGATCTGAAGCTCCTCACTGACGGGGATTAACAGCTGGGAGACGCGACCTGCTGGATCACGCAAAATTTGACACTCCACGCCAGCTCGTACCTCGGCGGCAAGCTCTTGATCCTCTTTATCCAGGTCGTAATATACAGATGCGGGGATGCCCGCGGTTTCCATAAATTGCAGCAGACTCACGCCATCGGGCCAGGCAAACTTCTCTACGCTGGGGTTGTTCGCAAAAACTACGCCTATCCACAGAAAAAGCAATATAAAAATTCTAGTCATATAAAACCGCTTTGAAATATTATTTTAAGGCGGGATTGTAACGAAAAAACGCTTATATTTCGTAAATACCGCGGAATTTTATCGCTAATTTCAAAGTTTTATGTATAATTAGCCGAAATTTTATTCAGGAGCAGAATTTTGAAAAAAGCTTTACTTATTTTAGGTCTATTTTTAAGCGCGGCGATAGGGGCGGAATTTAACATGCCGCGATACGAAACCGCCCTACTTAGCGTAACGGATGGTTCGGGCGAGATCACAGATAGCCCTACGATTGCCGTAGGCAGCAGCGGAGTTGTGATGCATAATTTCGGTAGCGGCGCGAGCTCCATCATCGCGCGCGCAGTCGTGACGCAAAAAAGCGCAGGCAAGGCAAAGGTGCGATTTGAGGTTTTTGATATGTTAGCTCAAGAGGCGCTGCCGCTGCCTAAAATTTTACCCTCAAGCGGCGATAAAGTGATCTTAAATTTCCTCTATGACCGCGCCATAATCGTCGCGCCTAACGCTGAAATTTACGAGCAGGTTATCAAGGCTTTTCCGAATATAAATTTTATCCACCCAGATCTTGGCGGCGCCTATCTTAGCTACAACCACAAGCCAAATCCCAGCCGTGACGATTTTCGTAAAATTTGCGCGCAAAACAGCGCCGGACTGATTTTTATCGCGATGGACAAACAAGGCGTATTTGCCGACTGTGGTAGTTTCAAGCCTTTGCGTACGTTTGCTAGCGGCAGCGTAGCTTATTATCAGCTACCATTTTACTCGCGCGTGGGCGAGATAAAGACCGTCATTTGGGATTTTACTAATGGCCCGATCAGCGATTACGACAAACACTACCGCTATTTGCTGGGCTTAGATGGCGACGAATAGCGCTGCGCGAGCGTTTTTTACAAATCTATTAGGCGCGGATAATGCCTATTTTGACGAGGCTCATCGCACGGCATACTGCTACGACGCGACGAAAAGGCGCTGTCTGCCGGACGGCGTGCTTTTCCCGCGAAGTGAAGATGATGTCAGTCAAATTTTAAAATTCTGCAACAAAAATTTAATCCCTGTAGTTCCAAGAGGCGCAGGTAGCGGCTTTACGGGTGGATCTTTAGCCGCAAACGGCGGAGTGATTTTAGCATTTGAAAAACATATGAATAAAATTCTAGAAATCGACATGCAAAATCTACTTGCCGTAGTCCAACCCGGCTGCATAAATATCGATCTGCAAAAAGCAGCCGCAGCGCGCGGGCTTTTTTATCCGCCCGATCCCGCAAGCCAGGATTATTCCACGCTAGGAGGCAATGTCGCCGAAAACTCCGGCGGTATGCGCGCCGCAAAATACGGCATCACCAAAGACTACGTAATGGCATTGCGTGCGGTACTGCCTAACGGCGAGGTGATCCGAGCGGGCAAACGCACTATCAAAGATGTCGCAGGCTTCAACGTGGCAGGAATTTTAATCGCAAGCGAAGGTGCGCTTGCCATCATCACCGAAATCACACTCAAGCTCATCTCAATGCCAAAGCTTAAAAAGACCGCGATGGGCGTTTTCCC
>NZ_CALIMQ010000116.1 GCF_938045535.1 uncultured Campylobacter sp.
AGCGCATAAAAAATAAGTAAAGGCAGCATAGTTTTGCCCGCTACGGCGGAATTGATCTTTACCTAAATTCCACGAGCCTGCCGGTGCAAAAAACGAGCAAAATTAACACGATGCTTCTTTTGAAGCTTCTGCTGCTATACAGTATCGTGAAAAGAGCGAGCAAAATTAACAAAAATAGCCCGCTAAAGTAAAATTTTGATTTTGCTGGCCGAGATAGAATTTGGCGAGTTAAGATAAAATTCCATTTACCGAGGTAAAATTGCAAAGAAGAATTTTGCCCGTAACTTTGACTTTTAAATTTTACCTTAACGGCTCATTGCTGGGTACACGCGAGCTGCGGGCTTCGAGCTGAATTTATCTTGACGCAGGCGCCTTGGCGGCGAGTAAAGATAAGATCGTGGTTTTAAATTTATGGAGATTTAAAATGAACAAATATGAATATTTTGCCGACGACGATGATGGGCACGACTTCGCAGGGACATCCGATCTAGCGGGCATAGAGCTCGCAAAAAGACGAGCTATGGAGGATCTGACGGATGAGGAGCTAGAGGATAAGCTTGCCGCGGATCTTTCCGTAAAACGAAACTACGCGGGCGCAGCGGGCGGTTACGACGATTTTACCGGCTTGGAATTCGAAAGTTCAGACTTCACAAACGCCCAAAACTATCTAAATTCTGAAAGCGGCGGAACAAAATTTAATAAAAACAGCAAAGTAAAATTCAAAGGACGTGGCGACGCAAATCTTTTAGCCAATCGCGGCAGCGAGAAATCCGCAAGCGAGGTAGGCTACAGCAATTTTACAGGTGCCAATTTTGTCGGCAAGGTGGATTACGTGGCGTTTGCAGATGCAAGCTTTACAGGCACGCAAAATCAAAATTACGCGGATATGGGCGTGCAGGATTATGCAGGCCTTGCCGCAGGGCGCAGCTATGGCAGTTTTGCTGGCGCACAAGACGAGCTACTACGCAACTACGATGCCGAGAAAAAAAAGGAGAAAAATCTCACGCTTTATCAGCTTTTAGTCGTTTATCTGCTGATCGGATTTGCGTTTTTGCTGACGGTGCCGGCGATTTACATCCGCAACGAAATTTATTACATCAGCCGCGACATCGCCGCGCTTCGCACTAAACACGAGGTTTTACTTGAGGAAAATCGCGCGCTTAACAACGACATCGAATATCTACGCTACAAAAATGAAATTTTAGATCCGCAAAGCGTGCAAGAAAATGGGCGCTGATGGGATTGTGCTCGCGGCGTTTGCCTTTTTTGCTGCACTAGTGCTTGCCTTGCTGATCGCGCTCGTGCTACAAAACCGCCGCATAAGCGATGCAAACTCCACGCTTAGCGAGCTTTTAAACGAAAGGCTCACAGCTCAAAGTGCGAGAGCAAGTGCCGAGCTTTTTAAGCTAAATCAAAGCCTAAACGACGGCTTTAACGATAAGCTCTATTATCTTAATAGATCCCTAGGCGAGGGTTTGCAGCGCCAAAACAGCGCGCTTAGCGAGAATTTAAGCTCGCTGGATCGTGGCTTTAAGGACATAGCGGAAAATCTAGCGCGAATGAGCGAGCAAAATAAAACTTCGCTTCAAGTGCGTGATGAAATTGCAAGGCTAAACGCGATTTTAGGCAACGTCAAGCTGCGTGGCAACTTCGGCGAGTACCGATTAGAGAGAATTTTATCGATGATTTACGGGCAAAACACCGCATTTTATGAGCTGCAAAAGCATCTACCAAACGGCAGGATCGCAGACTGTGCGCTACATATCGCAAAAGAAAAAATTCTTTGCATTGACTCAAAATTCCCACTTCAAAGCTATGAAAAGATCATCGCTGCCTCCGCTTCAAACGATGCCGCAGCGCTTGCCAGTGCGGATAAGCAACTCGCCGCTGATATGAAAAAGCACGCCGCAGATATCGCGGAAAAATACATAATACCGCCTCTTAGCACGGAGTTTGCGGTGCTATTCGTGCCCAGCGAAGCGGTTTTCGTCTACGTCTGCGAGAAGCTGCCGCAGGTGCTTGAATACTGCGCGCAAATCGGCATTTTTGCGGCATCACCCACGACGCTACTGGCGCTTTTAGGCACGATCCGAACCTTCATAAAAGACGAGGCACTCGCGCAAAATATAAAATCGGTAAAAGATGAAATTTACGCGCTAAAATCGGACTTTGAGACGCATGCTAAGTATGCGACGGCGCTTCAAACATACGCAGATAAGCTCGCCGCGCAAGCGGAGCTTTTAAACAAAAATGCAAAATCTCTAAAAGCCCGCTTTGAGCGTTTTGGCGAGCTATAATGAGGCAAACCGTAGCGTACAATGCGGCGCTTCGGGTGCCTTAGCACGCCGTAACGCGGCGGCATTTTGCGCGGCTAAATTATCGGCAAAGGCGCCTTAGGTTCCGCATCTCATAAAGCTTTAGCTTTTGCATTGCAGGCTTGCACGGCTTTCTGAAATTATCGCCGGGCAGCTTATTTTGTGTATTAGGTGTTTATTTGGAGTAAAATTTTAAAAACGGACGCAAATCTCAAAACATACGCCGTATTTAAAAATACAAAAAGATTAGGCGCGCAATTTTACACGGCGGCAAGATGAAATTTTAAGTTCGACGCGACACCAAAACACACAAAATTCTCCTGCGAAATCATAAAATTCTAAAATTTCTCGACAAAAATCAAAGCCATGGCACTGCAAATTCGCCAAATACCTTCGTGCTAAAAACCCAAAAAATCTCGCTGCTATAGTCTCGAAAACTGCGCATATGAAAATTCTGCGAGTAAATCGAAATTACCAAGCGCCTCAAAACCGCATACGCAAGCGAAAAAATCGCTGTACCTTAAAGCTACCCTAACGATCTCGTTTTACCGCCTTTATATGCCGCGAAAATCGCGCAGCAGGTCAAAACCGAGTAACAGGATTTTTGAGACCTGATTTTACGATCGATTTAAGCACCTAGGCGCCAATTCAAATCCACTCGATGAAATATATATTTATATTGAGGCTGCGAGGCTTTGGCAGACACATAAACGGACATAACAGCCAACTCCACTCGACGGAATTTTTGGTGTGACTTTACGCCGATCCGATTAATAAATCGTTCGTCGTCCGCCTCGCGGCTAAATTTCGGGATATTGCTTTGCCGCTTTAAGTCACTAATTCAAATTCGCGCGGCAGAATTTTTGAGCGCGACTTCGCAACTTCAAGGCTTCGCGCCGATTCGATTAATAAATTGCGCGCTCCTTAGCCAATGTGCGAGTATGTGGCACCGTTATATGATTAACCGCAACTTGGCGCACCAAGCTAAATACGAGCATGAATAGGCATCGTGCCCATGCTTCACGCCACGACTTTGTATCGCTAGATCCAAACGTACGTAATAAATTTTAGATATTTTTTTGCTTCGCGTAAAATTTTCAATAGTTTTTAGAGATTTTATAAAATTTTTAAGCGTTTTGCGCCGCTGCGTCGCGCCATACTTATACCAAATCACGCTCAATCTGCGCTGCCTACTTATCGGTCGCGCAATTTTCGTTGTAGTAGGCGATGGTGCGCTCGTACTCATCGTAAGCCTGTATATAATCGTTCGCGACGCTTGGGTTTGCGTATCGATCCTCGACCGCCAAGAGCTCCGCTTCGAGCTCTTTGTAGCGCTCATAAACCTCTGCGCAAGCGCGATCATGAGCATCACCTTGCAAGATTATAGATTTTTTATCAGCACCAGCACTCGCGCAGCCTCCGAGCCCTAAAACGACAGCACAAAGTGCGCCACATAAAATTAAGCTTTTCAAAATTTTTTCCTTATTCCAAGCAAATAAATTCGGTGTAAAAAGAGGTGTGGTTATAAGCCGAGTTCCGTTACAGCGGTCATTTATCTAGACCGATTTTTGCAAATCGGTTCGAGCGAACGGTTCAAATATAAGACGAAACCACCCGTTCTTGCTGCAGGTTGGGTTTGCATTGCCGCCCGTGTCTCCACGCGCGCGGTGGGCTCTTACCCCGCCCTTTCACCCTTACCGCTTGCGCGGCGGTTTGCTTTCTGTTGTACTTTCCCTAGGGTTGCCCCCCGGCGTCCGTTAGACGCAACCTTGTCTTATCGCAGCTCGGACTTTCCTCTCCTTGCGGAGCGACCGCACGCCACACCCGAGCGCAATTATAGCTTTTTTGGCTTATGCACGCCTATTATATATAAGGAGTGCTGGGCT
>NZ_CALIMQ010000117.1 GCF_938045535.1 uncultured Campylobacter sp.
ATTCCTTAGCCGAAGCGCAATGGCCTAAATTTTTAAATCCTTTGTTTTTGAAAAATCTCTCTGCTACTGTCGCGTCGCCTTCGAATACGATCTTTTTATCATGAAGCTGTGCGATATCGGTAAAAGCGTCGGCTTTGCGCGTTAATATGCCCAAATTTACGGAGAGGTAGGGGAGGGAGAAATCGATCTTTCTTTTTCGTTCGTTGGTGATGCTAAATAGACCGATAACTAAATCAAGCTTGTTTGCCTCTAAAAATGGAATTCTATCATTTACGCTTAGTGGGATGAACTCGATTTTGCCCTCTTTTTTGCCGAAAATTTCTTTAGCAATAGCGTTTGCAAGATCGATCTCAAATCCTTCAAATTTGCCGCCATTAGACTCGCAAAGCGGCGGATGAGCATCGCGCACTCCGATGCGAATGACGCCGTTTTGTCTGATTTGATCTAGGCTATCTGCAAAAAGCGCCGCACAAAATAGAGCTGCTATAAAAAGTAGTTTCATTTTATGTCCTTAAAATTGGATTTCGCATATTATCCGCTTATCATAAATGACGTTTTAGTCGAAGCCGTTAGATAAAACACTGCTAAATTCCGTCCTAAAATATGGCATAGAGCCCATCTAGTAAGAAATATTTTTTATCTGCAGCGCCTTGATAAAATGGCTTGAAAGTTTCATCGTAAGAACGTTCGAAAAAGCCCTGCTTGCTAAGTGTAACAAGCTCTTTATTTATCAGATCAAGCAATTCGGTATTGCCTTTGCGCACCCCGATGCCTAAGAATTCCGGATTACCTAGATTTTGGATTGCTACTTCTAAATTGTCGTCGATAATGGAATAAGCTAGTACAATGAGATTATCGTTAACGTAAGCATCGGCTTTGCCTTGTTTAAGCATATCGTAGCATTCGGTAGTAATGGAGCAATGGATTAGATTGTGGATTTTATTTTTATACAAAAAATTTTCTGCCGTAGTCCCGCTACCCTCTACTAGGACCTTTTTGTTTGAAAGATCGTCTATACTTTTGATGCCGTCGCTTTTACGTGTCAAAACTCCCAAACTCATCGAAAAATATGGATAAGAAAAGTCGATTTGCCTTTTTCTATCTTGCGTTATCGTGATGGTCGCGACTGCAAGATCTACCTTATCGTTTTGTAATGCAGAGATCCTATCGCTGGCATTTAAAGGGACGAACTCGACTCTACCGCGCTTATCACCGAATATGCTCTTAGCTATAGCATCTGCAAGGTTGATTTCAAAGCCTTCGAAATTACCACTTTTTTCATCACTAA
>NZ_CALIMQ010000118.1 GCF_938045535.1 uncultured Campylobacter sp.
GATCATAAAGCGATGGTCGATGCGCTCGGCAAAGGCGATAAGATCATAACTAGCGGTGGCATAAAATGCACGGTCGTGAAAACAAACAATGATTTTATCACAGTTAAGCTTAACGATGAGGTCATGGTCGAGCTAGATAAACAATTCGTGGCAAGAAAATTAGATGAGCAGTAAAATTTCATACCGCCTACTAATCTTTTTAGCTGCGGTGATCTTTTCGGCGATTTTTGCCGCGCCTTCGATCTTTCAGACCGAAAAGGGAAGCAAGATAAACTTGGGTTTGGATCTGCAAGGCGGCCTGCATATGCTTTTGGAGGTTCAAAGCGACGAGGCGGTCGTTTCAAAGATCAAATCGATCGCTGCGAGCGTCAATTACGCCGCCAAGCGCGATGATCTGCTAATGGACGGGCTAAAATTGGAAGGCGATTCGTTTGAGTTTGAAATTTTAGACGCGGACGAGGCTTCTAAATTTGATGCGATTTTGCATAGCGCCGCAAGCGGATTAGACATTCAAAAATCGGGCGAAAAATACCGCGTCACGCTAACGCCCGAGGAGATTGAGGCTACTAAAAAATACGCGATTGAACAGGCCGTCGAGACTATCCGAAACCGCTTGGATCAATTCGGACTTGCGGAGCCTACGGTAGCAAAGCAGGGCGAGAGTTATATTTTGGTTGAGCTTCCGGGCGTCAAAAGTGCAGCGGATGAGCAGCGCGCAAAAGATCTGATCGCCAAAGCGGCTCACTTGCAGCTTATGGTGGTGGACGACGTGCGCCAAGACCGCGCGCAGACTATCAGCGCGGCGGATGCCAGAGCTTACGGCGACGTGATCTATCCGGACGTTAAAAATCCGAATTACAAGTATCTCATAAACGAAATTCCTGTCCTTGATGGCGCGATGCTAGTCGATGCGAAGGTAGCTTTCGATCAGCACACCAACCAGCCGATCATAAATTTTACGCTGAACTCTCAAGGTGCTCAAATTTTTGGCGATTTTACCGGCAAAAACGTCGGCAAACGCCTAGCTATCGTACTTGACGGCAAGGTTTACTCCGCACCGCGCATTAACGAGCGCATCGGCGGCGGCAGCGGTCAGATCAGCGGCGGATTTAGCGTCGAGGAGGCGCACGACGTAGCGATTGCGCTTAGAAGCGGCGCGCTTTTAGCTCCGGTTAAAGTATCCGAAACGCGCAGTATCGGTCCTAGCCTAGGACAGGATAGCATCGATAAAAGTATGGCGGCGCTTAGTCTTGCAGCGGTTGCGATTTTGATCTTTATGATTTTATACTATGGCGTAGCGGGGCTTTTTGCCGATATCGCGCTTGTAGTCAATATTTTATTTCTAATCGCTTGTATGGCGCTTTTTGGTGCAACGTTAACGCTTCCTGGAATGGCTGGAATCGTACTAACTATCGGAATGGCGGTAGATGCGAATGTCATCATTAACGAGCGCGTTAGAGAGGTGCTAAGGACGGGAGTTTCAATCCGCCAAAGTATAAATAAAGGCTATGAAAATGCGATGAGCGCGATCGTGGATTCAAATATCACTACGCTAATTACTTCTGCTGCGCTTTATGCTTACGGCACCGGTCCGGTGAAGGGCTTTGCCGTCACGATGAGCATCGGTATCGTAGCGTCGATGATAACGGCTATTTTAGGCACTCACGGAATGTTTGAGTTAGTAATGGATAAGATGGAAAAGAGCAAAAATACCGCGCTTTGGCTCGGTTATAAAGTAAGAGGAGGCGCAAATGCAAGTGTTCGATAAGGGCAAAATTTATGATTTTATGAAATTTAGATATTTTACCTTCGCGCTTTCTGCTGTTTTGATAATAGGCTCTATTGCGCTATTTTTCATTAAGGGCATTAATTACGGCATCGATTTTAGCGGCGGTACACTCATTCAGGTTAAATACGACGCTAAAGCACCGCTTGATGAGATCAGAAAACGCTTCGAGGCAGCAAATTTAGGCAATATCAACGTTACGGAATTCGGTAGCGATCAAGAAGTTACGATTAGATATTCGGGCGCTGCGAGCGAACTGGGCGATAATCCCGCTTTAGCGGCGCAAAAAATTTTGCAAGGTAGTGGAAACTTCGACATTCGCAAGGTCGATATCGTAGGTCCTAAAGTCGGCGAAGAGCTTCGCACAAACGGAATTTTAGCGGTATGTGTGTCGTTTGCACTCATTTTGGTTTATATCACCCTGCGGTTTGAGTGGAGATTTGCGATTGCAGCCGTACTATCGGATCTGCACGATGTCGTAGTTGCTGTAGGTGCGATGATTTTAGCCGGTGTGGATTTCAACCTTGAAATTCTAGCCGCACTGCTAACTATAATGGGCTACTCGCTTAACGATA
>NZ_CALIMQ010000119.1 GCF_938045535.1 uncultured Campylobacter sp.
AAACCGATCATTCTACCGGAACTCGTAACGGCATAGGTGCCTAAAAAGCCGTCCAATACTAACGTTACGATTCCTAAAAGTGCCGCAAATAATGCAAACCACCAGTACTCTGAACGTGGCGCACGCCCCTCAAAATTGCAATAATTCTCTTTGAGACAAGTGCGAACAGACTCCATAAAAGTCATCTCAAACTCCTTTTGAAAAAATAAGGTAAATTATATAATAATGGCACTTAAATTTGTCCTTTATATTGAAATTTTAGTAGCGAGCGGCTAAATTTTAAAATTTACCTCTGCCGCCGCGCTGTCTGGCAAATACATTAAAATTTATCTCGAATGAACTTAATAGTGAGCTGTTTGATAAGAGGAGGAGGGTAGGCGGAACAAATTTTGCTTTTTCGCTCGCGTTAAATGACAAAGTAGGGCGGCTACGACTGATACAATTATAATAGCGATTTTATCCGCTTGCCACGCCGTAGCCGTATAAATTTTAAAATTTAGCCCTTTTGACGGCTTAAAATTTTAGAAATTTTTACAGCGTCGTAAGTTTTCGCCTGCACTTTTAGAAACTCGCAAAGCTCCTTCTGCTTGCAAAGGCCGCGAGAGAGCAAAAACTCCGCCGTGTCTGTATCATCCAGTACTGCGGCTAGCTTAATCAAGCCCGTTAACTCATTTTGCGGTAGCTCGCGCAAGCTTTGAAATTTTAAAATTTCCTCTACATAGCGTAGCCTTCCGTCGCGGAATTTTTTAAATCTCGCGCTATTTATGAACTCACGAGCGCGTGGATCAGGCGGATTTTTATATGCCGAAACGATAAAACCTGCATCTCGTAAAAATAGCAGCTCTCCGCCTGCAACCGAGCTTACCACGCCGCTAATATCTGTAGCGCCCAGCTCAAGAAGTAATGAAAACGTCTCAAAATCTCCGCACGATGTGGCTAGATGTAACGATCCGCGTGCATGTATATTTGCGCCGTGCTCTACCAAAAATCGCACTAATCGCAGCACATCCGCATTTTTTAAAATTGTGCGACGTCCTAACTTTTCGCTTGGAGTTATCAAATTCTTTTCGTCTGCACCCAAATCAGCGCTGCTTGGCGCATCAATACCCGCACCAAAATCAAGCGGACAGCCGTAAGAAATCGCAGTTTGCAACGGCGAGCCGATATATCCTTCATTGTAGTTCAAATCAGGCTTAAACGCAAGTATTCGAGTAATTCGTGTAAAATCAAGCTTTCCACTTCGCATTAGTTTCATATTTGCAATAAATGGCGTAAAAATCCGCTCGCCAAACTCCCCGAAATCCTCGTCGATCCTGCCCCTGTTTTGCGCCGCGAAGGCTAAAAGTGCGTCCAAGCCCGCATCGATCTGCGCATCGCTGGCATTTTCATCGTAAAAAATTTCAAAATTCGGCTGCGATAAATTTGACTCTGCTTGCTGTGAAGCAGAAACTCTCGTGTCATCCTTAGCGGCACCGAAAGCGCAGCCCGCAAGTAAAAGCCACAAAAAGATAAAATTTTTCATATTGCCCTCGCTTAAATTTTGCGCGATTATATCAAATCTAAGGCTAAATTTAACGGCGCCTTGAAATTTCATAAAAAGCAAACGGCAAATAAATTTAGCCTAAAAAAGCGCCTTTTGATTTTAATTTCGCTAGAATTAGCCGTAAATAACCTAAACAAAGGAGCGACAAATGAAACTACTTTTTACTTTGATCTTGCTTTGTGCGGGGCTTTTTGCAAACACGCTGCAAGAGATCAGAAATAGCGGCGTCATCAGAGTCGGCGTCAGAGACGGCAGACCGCCTTTTAGCGAGATTAGCGGCGGTAAATTTGAAGGCTTTGAGATCGAACTTGCCAATGCGATCGCAAAGGCGATTTTCGGCGCTAAACAAGGCGAAGTGCAGTTTGTCTCTCTAAGCGCCGCTGATCGCGTCTCATATCTAGTCAATAATAAAGTCGATATGGTCGCAGCTACCTTCGTCATTGATTCGGCGCGCAAAAATCATGTAGACTTCTCGATGCCGTATTTTTCGACCAATCTCGGCGTACTAACTCGCAAAACGGACGCCATCAAAGATATATCGCGTTTGCGTGATATGAGGCTCATCACTGAAGAGGGCACGACCGTAGATAATTACCTCAAAAAAGAGAAATTTAACAACGTAGGCTACTGCAAAAGCACGAGCGAATGCTACGCGATGATCCGAGACGGCAAAGCCGACGGATACATCAACCTTAACATCACGGTGCTAGCCTACGCCGTCGTGGACGATACGCTCGAAGTGCCGTTCCAAAACTTCGGCAAGCCCGATTTCATCGGTATTGGCGTGCAAAAAGGAAATAAGGAGCTACTTGATTTTATCAACGCAGAGCTTGTAAAACTAAGCAAAGAGGGCTTTTTCAAAAAGGCTTATCAGGACACTTTCGAGCCTTTTTACCGCGGCACGGCGGATAAAAAATACTTCCTTTTAGATGGAATTTATGACTTGCTATAAAAGCGAGCTAGAAATTAAAATATAAAATTTATCGAAGGCAGTTTGCATAACGAATAAATCTTGGGATTTAAAATTTAGAATTTGCGAAATTTTAAATCCCCACTTCGCCCCTAAATTTCAAACCTGCATACGCGCGGTGATTGAATTTTAAACCGCTTGCATTTATTTTCTCTAAAATATATAGTGCTATAATTATTCCGAAAACTAAAAAGTAGGGGGCTTTTTATGAGATTACTTTTTATTTTAGCCTTATTTTGCACTAGCATTTTTGCAAATACACTAGATGAAATCAGGCAGGCAGGGGTTATCAGAGTAGGCGTGCGCGAAGGTCGTCCGCCGCTAAGCGAGTCTAATAACGGCAAGTTTGAGGGCTTTGAAATCGAGCTTGCTAGCTCAATCGCCAAAGACATTTTCGGCGATAAAAAAGGCGAAGTGCAGTTCGTAGCCGTAACCGCAGGCGATAGAATCCCGTTTTTGAAAAATAATAAGGTCGATATGGTTATCGGCACCTTTATGATTACGCAAGAGCGTAAGAAGCAGGTGGATTTTTCACTGCCGTATTTATCGGTAAATTTTGGCATTGTAACGCGTAAAGAGGATCAAGTGAAGGACTTTGCGCAAGTTCGCGATATGAGAATTTCGATCGAAAAAAATCCAAACGGCTCGATGACCGAGCGCTATTTGCGCAAAGAGAAATTTAGCAATTTAGTTTACTGCAAAAATACCTCCGAGTGCTACGCGATGATGAAGGACGGCAGAGCTGATGGTTACGCAAACGACAACATCATCGTCCTAGCCTACGCCGTCGTGGACGATACGCTCGAAGTGCCGTTTAAAAACCTAGGCGCGGCGGAATTCTTAGGCGTCGGCGTGCAAAAAGGCAATCAAAGCCTGCTTGATTTCATCAATGCCGATCTAATCAAACTAAGCAAAGAGGGCTTTTTCAAAAAGGCTTATGAGGACACTTTCGAGCCATTTTACCGCGGCACTGCGGATAAAAAATACTTCCTTTTAGACGGAATTTACAACATGCTTTAGACCTTAAAATTCTAAGGCGCGAAATTTTGAAATTTTAAAATTCCGCTTCGCACACGGCGAGTAGATATTCTGGAACCTGCAAATTTTGAAATTTTAATAGCCGAAAAATCCCGCAAAATTTTAAAATTTAAAATTTATCTCGCTCGGCTTCAAAATATCTATTCTATTCGGAACAAAATTCCACGCTACGATAAAATTTTAAAATTTTATACACGACGGAATTTTAGAATTTTACCCGCACCGAGAATTTTAAAATCCCATGCTGCAACAGAATTTCGTAGTTGAGGGCTTTTGCGCTGCGATAAAATATAAAATTTATCGTGCGGTGTAGAATTCCGCAGATAAGCGCGATAGATTTAAAAGGATAAAATTCCGCGTAAGGCGAAATCTAGCTCTCAGCAAAAGCGCAGTCGTCGCAGATGCTATCGTTTAAGCTTTGTGGTCGCAGAAATTTACTCAAACGCCTTGTAGTGCGCCTCGTCTGCGAATTCTAACATCTCGCGATCGCCCCTGCTGTCGCCGTAAGCGATAACGCGATCGAAAGCCTGCACGTCGTATGCTGCGCGCACGCGAGCGACCTTTTGCGCGCCGTAGCAGTTCTGCCCCTCGATCTCGCCCGTGATGATGCCGCCTTTGCGCCGTATTTTAGTGCCTAAGAGCTCCAAGCCCTGCGCTTCGCACCACGGGCGCAGCCAGTCTTCGAGGGAGGCGGTGACGATGACGACCCTATCGCCCGCGGCTTTGTAGCTTGCGATCTTGTCCATCGCGCTTTGTTTTAGGATATCTTCGATGTGGGTGGTGGAGTATTTTTTGCAAATTTTATCGAATTTATCGGCGCTCATGCCCGCAAAAAAGTAGCCCAGAAGCTTTCTGCGCGTAAAATTATTGCTCGCAAGACCTAGCTTATACGCCGCCAAAATCGGCGATAGCACCAAAATCCCGCGAAAAAATTTCTTAAATCCGACTACGTAGGCGACGAACTCGAGCAGCGAATCATCGCGCGTGATCGTGCCGTCAAAGTCGAATAAAACAAGATTCATTGCCTCTCCTAGCAAAATTTCAGAAGCGTAAATTTTAAAATTTGCCTATAAAAAAGGCGTGAAATTTAAAAGCTAAATTTCACGCCAAATTTTAAAATTTCATTTTGAAATTCTATTTTTTCGCCATTCGTCTGCGCGTCGTAGGATCAAGGTATCGCTTGCGCACGCGGATATTTACGGGCGTAACCTCCACGAGCTCGTCCTCCTCGATCCACTCCAGCGCGCGCTCTAAATTTAGCGCACGCGGCGGCACGAGCTTGATCGCGTCGTCGCTGCCGCTGGCGCGGACGTTGGTTAAATTTTTACCCTTGATCGGATTGACGTCCAGATCGTTCGGACGGCTGTGCTCGCCGATGATCATACCCAGATAGACCTTCGCCTGCGGAGCGATAAAAAGCACGCCGCGATCTTGCAGGTTCCACAGGCTGTATCCTAGCGCCACTCCGTTTTCCATACTCACGAGCGCGCCGTTTTGTCGCTTCTCGACCGCGCCGATAAATGGGCGAAATTCCAAAAAGCTATGGTTCATCACACCTTCGCCGCGAGTATCAGTCAAAAACTGCGAGCGAAAGCCGATAAGACCGCGCGCCGGGATCTCAAACTCCATACGCGTCTGCCCGTCGCCGGTAGGATTCATCACCTTCATCTCGGCCTTTTTGCGGCCGAGCTTTTCTATGACGGTGCCGGTGCAATCATCGGGTGCGTCGATAACTAAGTGCTCGAAAGGCTCACATTTGATGCCGTCGATCTCTTTGATGATAACTTCCGGGCGCCCGAGGCAAAACTCAAAGCCCTCGCGGCGCATATTCTCAGCCAAAATCGTGATCTGTAGCTCACCGCGACCGCTTACTTTAAATTTGCCCTCGCCCGCGTTTTCATAGCGCATCGCGATGTTAGTTTTCATCTCCGCTTCCAAGCGCTCGTCGATCTTATTTGAGGTTACAAATTTACCCTCCGTACCGGCTAGCGGTCCGTCATTTACGCTAAAAATTACGCTAAGGGTAGGTTCTTCTATATGCAGCGCATCAAGCGGAATCGGATTATTGGGATCGACGATGCTATCGCCTACGTCAAGCGCGTCAAAGCCAGCGATCGCCACGATGTCGCCCGTGCCCGCCGCGTCGATGTCGGCGCGCTCAAGTCCGTTAAAGCCGATGAGTTTTGAAATTCTACCGTTGATGTGCGTGCCGTCAGCTTTGGCTAACATAACACTTTGGTTTTTGTTTATCGTGCCGTTGAAAATTCTAGCGATGCCGATCTTGCCGACGTAGTTATCGTAATCGAGCGTGAAAACCTGCAGCTGCAAAGGATTATCGTCGCTGCCGCTAGGGGTCGGAACGTGAGAGATGATCGTCTCAAAAAGTGGCTTCATATCGGTGCTCTCATCGCTTAAGTCGTATTTTGCATAGCCGTTTTTAGCCGCGGCATAGATGACGGGGAACTCAAGCTGCTCGTCGTTTGCGTCAAGCGCTACGAAAAGATCAAAAATTTCATTTACCACGCGGTCCGGATCGGCTGCGGGCTTATCGATTTTATTTACTACTACGATCGGTCGTAGTCCCAAAGATAGCGCCTTTTTGACGACAAATTTGGTCTGCGGCATAACGCCTTCTTGCGCATCGACGAGCAAAAGCACGCCGTCTACCATCTTTAGCACGCGCTCGACCTCGCCGCCGAAATCGGCGTGACCCGGAGTGTCGATGATATTGATTTTAACGCCGCCGTAGTGGATGGCCGTGTTTTTGGATAGGATCGTAATACCGCGCTCGCGCTCTATGTCGTTGCTGTCCATCACGCGCTCGCCGACTTCTTGGTGATTACCAAAGGTGCCGGATTGTTTTAAAAGCTCATCTACAATAGTGGTCTTGCCGTGATCGACGTGCGCGATAACCGCGATATTTCTGATATTTTCCAAATTTTTCTCCGTTTATAATTTCAAAAACTGATGATTATACTAAAAAAATTCTTAAGATAAAAATTTACGAATACTCTTTGACTTCGCAGACAAAAAACTCATAAACGCGCTGTTGGATTAGTGCATCCTCGTCATCATCTCCGATTAAACGGCGTAGATGCGAAAAATCAATCTTTTTGATATATTTTTTGTTATTTTTTATATCTCTGTCGATCTCTTTTAAAAGCGAATCTAAATTTAAGCTTTTATAGGTTTTCGCCTTTAAGATATATTCTTTTACGATGGAAACCAACACGCCGATGCGCTGCTCGTCACCCGGATAAATTTCGCCAGCTATATCTTTGATCGTATCGTAATCCTCCTCGGTCTGCTTCTTTTTGGCAAGTAGCATAGCGGCAAAAATTTTGGCTCTGAACTCAATAGAGCGATGATGAGGGATAAAAACCTCGCGAAATACGGATAAAAGATGATTTTTGAAATTCATTTATAACCTTACTTTAAGAAACATTTCCATATAATCCAATTTGCCCTTTCTTAGACCTGTGCAATGCTTTTTTTAGGCACCGCTTCAGGGTAGGAATACAGCAGAGCACTTAGATCTCGCATGTGCCGCAGCCATCTGGGAAGGGGTTTTATAAATCGATCCTATTGAGCCCAAAATGCTCTTTGAAATCCTCGCAAACACTCTGAAAATCGACGCCTTCAATTTTCGGCTTGGCTTTGAAAAACTCTAACATCGAATTATACCCGCTAAGCAGCTCCTTGCTTTTAACGCCGTAGCTGATCGAAATTCCTGCCTCAAAAAATGCCGCTAATTTATCGCAATACTTAAGCGCCTTGCCGTCGATTGCACGAAATTTATCTTCGTTAAACATCTTTAGGCTGCCTTCTGCAAATTTAGGCTCCTTGCCTAGCTCAAAGGTGCGGTTTTCAAACTCATCTTTTATAAATTTACCGCCCTCTTTGCGGATACCCAAAATATAGCTAAAATCATCTCTCATATGCTCGGGCACGAAAGGTAAAATTTTATCGTCTATTAGTCGCATCTCATATTCACTGATGATGTCGCTAAGGCCTTTGACGCCGTATTTTACGGGGCTAATAATGTCGCGAGTGAGGCTTTCGGGCAAATCGTGAAATAGAGCGCAGAAAAAATTATATGCCGTACGCGAGCGACACGCACCCACTTCAAGCGAGAAAAAGTAACTTAAAATCGCAACTACCAGCATGTGTCCTAGCACCGATGTCTCAGGGATGCGCGGCGTCTGCGCCCAGCGTTTTTGGAAACGAAGTCTGCCACTAAGATCGACTATGCGAGCAAGTTTTTTATTCATCACGATTTTTCGCACGCCGATTAGCTCATAATAATCCTCAAGCTCCTCCTCAACCTTGGCTTTTAACTCCTCGATATCGTTTAAAAACTGGCTAGTTTGATAGACGATGTTAAATTCCCACCGCGTAGAGAGGTAACTAGCTGCCT
>NZ_CALIMQ010000120.1 GCF_938045535.1 uncultured Campylobacter sp.
TGTGGATGCAGGCAAGGTCGTTTTCAGAGACGGCTACTATAAAATCGCTAAGAAATAGCGGCGGAATTGCGAGGTAGAATTTTATTTCGTAATTTAATGGCAAAATTTTATCGAGATTTCGCAGGTGGAATTTTGCGTCCAAATTTTTAATAGGTGAAATTTTACGTAAATAACTCGTGATGACGTGATAAAATAATAGGGCGCGTAATTTGGATTTAAAATTCTCCAAAAAATAAATTTAATTGGCGAAAATTCTAATGGCAAAAATGCGGGCGCAAATGCTTCGGCTACAGAAAATTCCAATATCAAAAAAATATAATTTTAGAAATTCCGCCTCGCAAAATTCTGGCGGCGAAGATCAGAGTGCCGAAAATTCTAACGGCGAAAATCAAGGTGCCAAAAATTCTAGCGCGCAAAATGATGGTGCGTAAAATTTAGCTCGCATGATGAAAAATAAAGCTACGTTAAAATTTAAAAATTTCACCGCCTACGCCGCGCGCTCTTTTTGGATCCGCACAAAGCTCGCGCGAGCAGGCGCGGCTCTTTGCTGCGCGCGTCCCGCCGAAGCTGCTTGCCTAGAAAGATCAAGCGCCGATGCAAAGCCGAGCGGAGTGGGTAGAAATTTTAAAAGCCTAAATTTTAAAAACCAAAACGCTACAAGTACAAATTGCTAGGCGGGTGACTATATAGACTTTAGTGCGGATTACGACGCGGGTTATATGACATACGCCTTATAGCATTGCTGCAGCACATGCCAAAGTATAAACTTTAACGCAGATCGAGACTTAAATTTAAATATATGCCACGATATAAATTCTAGCGCAGATTATGACATAAATCTCGTCAAGGGTCACGGCATACGGCATGAACCCAAGCATGGATTATTACGACATACGCCTCGGAGCGGATCGAGACATAAATTCTGACAGGCATTGCGCCGTGAATTTTAAAATTTCAAACGCAAATTTAAAAACGAATTTAGCAGTTTTAAAGCAGATTTAAGGACGAATTTTAGACGATGGAATTTTTAAATTTAAAAATTGCTGCCGCCGTGTTCGCGCTGCTGCTCGCAGGTTGTGACGGATGGAAGCACCATCTAAGCAGCGACGGCACCTCGCTCGCCTCCAAGTTCG
>NZ_CALIMQ010000121.1 GCF_938045535.1 uncultured Campylobacter sp.
ATCCTTTTGATTTTATTTCCAAATTTTATTTTGGATGGCGCAATTTTAAAATTCCAAGATGAAGCTAAGATGAATACGCGCGGAATTTTAAAATTTCACAAAAATTTTGCTGCGATTTGTGAGATACAAAGCGCGGAATTTCCGAGCATTTACCAAAACGCCGTAAAATTTCAACTTGAAATTTTATCTCAAGGAACGCTTCGTGCCTAGCTTTTTCAAAAATCCGTCGCAGCAGAAGCTTATTTTTCTAAGCTCGCTTGCTTTTGTGGCGTTTTTTAACTTCTCGTTTTTTAAAAATATCATAAATGCCTACGGAATTTCGGGGCTAAATTTTATCTATCTTGTCTGTGACATGGCGGCTTTGATCGCTTTTTTGACGCTATTTTTTACAATTTTTAGCTCGCGTTATACGACCAAGCCGATTTTGATGATCTGCTTTTTTATCTCATCGTTTACAGCGTATTTTATGGATAGCTATAACGTCGTAATCGATTCGGAGATGATCCGTAACGCAGCCCAGACGAACTTTGCCGAGTCAGCGGATCTTTTTAGCCCAAGACTAGCGATTTACGTGCTGGTGCTGGGCGTCTTACCCTGCGTGCTGATTGCTCGCTCGTGCGTTAGCTACCGTCCGCTTAAATTTGAAATTTTAGCTAAGCTCAAAGTAACGGGCATTTGCATAATAATCATCGCGGCGCTGCTTTTTGGATTTAGCAAATACTACGCGTCGTTTTTCAGAGAGCATAAAATTTTACGCAGCTACGCAAATCCCGGATATTGGATCTACAGCGGCGTTAAATTTGTCGCAAAATCCAAAAAGCAAGGCTCGCAGCCTCTGATGCAAATCGCTACGGACGCGCATATCGATGAAAATTCTACAAGCTCAAAAAAGCTCGTCGTCGTAGTCGTGGGCGAAGCGGCAAGAGCGGATAGATTTTCGCTAAACGGCTACGAGCGAGATACTAATCCGCTACTAGCCAAAGAGCAGGGCGTCGTAAGCCTAAGTAATACCCATTCTTGCGGCACTTCGACGGCGCAAAGCGTGCCGTGCATGTTTTCGCTGCTAAATCGCGATGAATTTAGCGTCGAAAAGGCTGCGGAGGAGCAAAACGTATTAGACATACTAAGCCGCGCTGATAACATGGCGATTTTGTGGCGTGATAACAATTCCGATTCCAAAGGTGTGGCGCTGCGCGTAAAATATCAGGATTTTAAAATTCCGCAAAATAATCCGATCTGCGACGTAGAGTGCAGGGACGAGGGGATGCTTGTGGGGCTTGATAAATTTGTCGCCGAAAACGCGGGCAAAGACGTGTTAATCGTGCTGCATCAGATGGGCAATCACGGGCCTGCGTATTTTAAGCGCTATAAGAAAGAATTTGAAAAATTTAGCCCCGTTTGCCGCGATAACGAGCTTGAAAACTGCTCGCAGCAAGAAATTTCAAATGCCTACGATAACGCGATTTTATACACGGATTATTTTTTAAGTAGGGTTATAAATTTTTTAAAGCCGTATTCTAAGACACACGAAACGGTGATGATCTATATGAGCGATCACGGCGAGAGCCTCGGCGAGGGCGGCGTTTATCTGCACGGCATGCCCTATCTTTTCGCTCCCGAGGCGCAAAAGCATATCGGTGCGATTGTTTGGCTAGGTGAGGGAAAAATGCGCGAAAGATACGATCTGAGCGCGCTTAAATCGCATAAGGACGACGCTTTTTCGCACGATAATCTTTTTCACACACTGCTTGGAATTTTTGAAGTATATACCAAGGTGTATAACAAGGATTTGGATATTTTAAGCGGAGTGAAAAATTAGAATTTTGCGCTAAATTTCGTCGTAAATTGTAAGTGAAATTTTAGCAATAAAAAATTCTATTGGCAAAATTCTAATTTAAGCTTAGTTTGAAATTTTACCTAAACTTGAGCGAAATCCGCTCCAAAAATTTTTGTGCAAAAGCTAACAAAGAGGCAAAGTGCTGCAAAAACTCAATCTCTCATTTATCGTTGCGAGATATGAATTTTAAATTTCATTAGAAATTTTACGTGCAGTTTTGATAAACGCCTGCGCTAGATGGTTTAGAAGTTTGCCTTTTTTGTAAGCGATTATTAGCGTATTATCAAGCTCGCGCGCGCCTACGTCAAAGAGCTTTATCCTGCTCGCCTTATCTTCTTTTATCATCTGCGGTATGCTAAAGCACGCTCCTGCGCCGCTTGCGACGATAGCATTGGCGATATCAAAGGTCTCCGTACGGCATAGCACTTTCGGCGCAAATCTCGCAGCAGCAAAAAATGCATCTATCTGCTCGGCGCTTCTTAGGCTTTGATTAGGCAGGATGAATCTTTCCTCTTTTAAGCGCGAAATGTCAATTTTGGGAACAGATTCGTTTTTAAACTCAAGCGAGAGCGGATGGGTGGAGCTTAGAGCGACATAGGTTTTTTGCGTTAGAATTTTAACCCCGTCAAGCCCGCTCATATCGATGGGCAGTATCAGCATACCGACATCAAGATCACCTTGAAGTAGCATTTCACGAATGCTAAGCGCAGAAGAAAATTGCGTAATTTGTAGATCCGAATCCTTAAATTTCTTGCAAAACATCGGCAGTAGCGATGGCAGTAGATTATATCCGTTTTGCGAAAAG
>NZ_CALIMQ010000122.1 GCF_938045535.1 uncultured Campylobacter sp.
CAGGATGTTTCGCAGCGGCGCGCAGACAAAATTTTGCAAGGGCTAGCTGGACAAAACCTTTGCAGCGGCGCGCGGCGCGATAGTTGCAAAGGTGCGAAAGAGGAGATGGACGGCGGCGCAAACGAAAAAGCTGGTACCGAAAAATGCGGCGACAAAGCCGCAGCGCAAAGCCCGCAGGCGAAAAATTCAGCGCAAAGTTCGCTCGTAAAAGCCTCGCCGCAACATGCCGCCGCAAAGGACGGGCGCGATGGCTAGGCACTGGAGCGAAAACAACGAAAAGGCGGGCGCTACGCTTTTAAATTTAGCCCGCTTCGTAACGCTTCACACGCCTGATTTTTGCATGCGAGGCACCGCGCTTTGTATCTCGGCGATCTATTTTGCGCTGCTTAAAAACGAACGGCGCGCGATTAGGGAGTTTTTGCGGCGCGCGCTTGATCGCGAGCCAAAAGTGCGCGAAATTTACGCAAATTTTTATAAATTTTCCCTCAGTCTGTGCGAAAAAATCGCAGTTTGGAACGGCAAGATCGCGCTGGATCAAATTCGCGTGCAAAGCGGTATGAAAGAGCTTTTAAGCGACGGAACGGGCAAAATTTTAATCACTTCGCACTTCGGCAACACCGAGATCGCGCGCGCCCTTTCGGCAAGCACGGCGGGGATAAAAATCAACGTGCTGATCTTTCGCAAACACAGCGAAAATTTTATGAAATTTATCGAAAAAATGGGCGGCGGCGTGAAAATTCTTTACGTCGGCGAGCTCGGCATCGGCGAGATGCTGCAAATCAAAGAGCTGCTGCAAAACGGCGAGCACATCGCGATAATGGGCGATCGCATGCCGGTGGGCTCAGATAAATTTCAAAGCGAGGATTTTTTAGGACGCAGCGCGAACTTCCCGATCGGCGGCTATCTGCTCGCCAAAATTTTGGACGCGCCGCTATTTAGCCTATGGTGCTACGAGGGGCGCAGCGGCCACGAGCTTCGGCTACAACCGCTGCCTGCGCCGCTAAAGAACCGCGATAAGGCGCGATCGGTCGCGCTAGCGCTTAAATGCTACGTGCGGCAGCTAGAGCTTTATGCCAAAGAATTTCCTTCTCAGTGGTATAATTTCTTTGATTTTTGGGCGCAAGGGAAAAATGCGAGCGCTGCGAAGCGCGACGGCGCGCAAAATTTCGACGAGACGAGCACGGATACTGCGTCAAATTTAAATGGCGCAGCGGATTTAAACGATACGGCAAGTTTGAATGCCGCATCAAATTTAAAAAATGCGGCGGACTCGGATACTGCGCTAAATTTAGATAATTCAAATTTAGCCGCCGCAAAATCCGCCGCGCAAGACAAAAAATTTCATAGCGGAGAGAAAAATGAGAGAGTATAAATTTCGCGCCAGATTTTACGACGCCGATCCGATGGGCGTGATGTGGCACGGCAATTACGTAAAGCTCTGCGAGGACGCTAGATGCGAGTTTTGGCGCGACGCGGGCTACACATATATGCAGATGAGAGATGATGGATTTATATATCCTATTATCAAAATGGAATTTAAATTTATCGCGCCGATACTTTTTGACGACGAGGTTGCGGTGAGCATCGAGCTGCTCGAGTGCGACACGATCATAAAATTCTCCTACCGCATCAAAAGCCTATCGGGCGCACTCTTAGCTAAGGCAACCACGTCGCAAGCTGCGGTGGAGCTTGATTCCAAAAGGACGCTGTATGAGATACCGCCGCAGTTAAGGGCGTGCGCGGATAAAATTTTAGCAAAGAAAAATCCCGCGAGTAAAATTTCGGCGGCAGATAAAATTTCGACAGTGAATGAAATTTCATCGGCGAACAAAGCCGCGTTCGAGCAAGACCGCTCTCAAAATGACGCGGCGAATGAAATTTTAGCTAACGATAACGAGCAGTGAAATTTTAGCGAGCATAAAATTTAAAGGACTACGATGAAAATTTTAGCTTTATTTTTGGCGATTTTGGGACTTGCGAGCGCGCTTGAAGTAAGCGATCTGGCGCTTAAGACCGATAATATCGGCGGCAAATTTAGCGAAACGCTCAGTATCGAGGGCTTTGCCGAGCCCGTGCGAAGTAGCGGCGAGTTTAGGATTAAGGGCGGTGAGCTGTTTTGGACGACGCTAAAGCCGGTGCGAAGCGAGCTAAAAATCGGCGCAGACGGCGTTTTTGAGCGTAGCGGCGCGGCATGGATCAAAAGCGCCGATTCGCTTTTTGATAAGGACACCTTTTTGGCGATCTCGCGCCTGGACGTAGCGCGGCTTAGCAAAAATTTCTCGATCGCGCTAAGCGGCAGCAAAGATGCGTGGCGCGCCGAACTAAGCCCCAAAGGGATGCTGCAAAATATCTTTAAAAATATCGTGATCGAGGGCGGCGCCTACGTCAGGGTGCTGCGAATTAACAGCGCTAACGGCGACGTGAGCGAAAACGTATTTTCGGGCGTCGTGAGCTTAGATGAGTAAGAGCGCGATCCTAACGGTATTCGGCGCGGTTTTCATCGCGCTTTGCGCCTTTATAGCGTTAAATTTAAACCGCGTAAATTCCGATTTTTACGAGCTGAGCGGCATCGAAATTTCGGGCGAGCAGAAACAGAGCGTCGAGGATTTCAACCGCGAGATTGCGCGGCAAATCATCGTCGCAAGCGCAGAGAGAGCGAACTTTGACACGTTCATCGCAGATATGCAAAAAAGCGGGCTTTTTGAGAGCATAATTTACGAGGTAAAGGACGCGAGCGTGTATCAGAGCGAGCTTGCGCGCTTTGCGCCCGCGATGCTCGATGATGCTAGCGTGGAGCTTTTAAAAAGCGATCCACAGGCCTTTTTTGAGCGCAGCGCGCGTGAGCTTTATTCAAAATTTCGTCCGCTTAGCCTCTCGCAGGATTTTTTCTCGCTTAGCCTTCATTCGCGCCTCGGCGCTCGCGGCGCAATCAAGCTCGATCCTACGCAGAACCGCTTTATTGCGATCATTAACGGCGCGCCGCACTACCTCGCTACTGCTAAGCTCGCTCCAAAAGCAAATGACGACGCGCTTAGCGCGCTGGTGCGCGAGGCGCAAAAGAGCGAAATTTTAATCTCCGGCACCGCCCTTTTTAGCGCTTTGGGCAAAAGCGCGGGCGTGCGTGAAAGCTCCGTCGCGGGCGCCGTTTCGCTTAGCCTGTGTGCGGCGCTGCTGCTGGCGGCATTTTCGCGCGCACGGATCTTCTGCCTGCTGCTGCCCGCGCTTTTCGGGCTTGCCTGCGGCGTAGCGGCTACGATGGCGATCCGCGGCTCGATCCACATCCTAAGCGCCGTGGTTTCGACGAGCCTAATCGGGCTGATGCTGGATTACGCGGTGCACTGGCTCGGCGCAAACATCTCGCGCGAGATCAAAGCTCGCTCGATAAAAAGCATGCGAAACATCCTGCTTCTAGGGTTTTTCATCACCGCGGGAGGCTACTTCGTATTTTTATTCAGCCCGTTTTTTCTGCTCAAAGAGATCGCGATCTTTGCGATAGCCGCACTTGCGGGGGCATTTTGCTTTAGCTACTTCGCCCTGCCGCTGCTTCTTGAAGGAGCGGAATTTCGCCCCGCCCCGCTCTTTGCAAAAGCTCTTGAGCTCTACGCAAAGGCGCTTTGCAAGATAAACCTAAGCTTCAAAGCGCTCATTCTCGTTTGCGCGGCGCTGCTTGCATTTTTGTATTTTAAAATGGAGCTTAAGGACGACGTCAGCGAATACGCGAGCTTGGATAAAAACCTGATCGCGATGAGCGCCAAGCTCGTAAGCATCGGAGGCTCCAGCTTCGATCTGATCGTGGGCAACGATGCAAGCGTGGTAGCCAAAGAGGCCGTGGCGCGCGGTCTTGCAGACTCATACACCGGCGCGCCGATTTTGGATCCCGCTACGCAGAGCTTTATCAAACAGGCCTTTGCAAACTACGATAGAAGCGCATTTTTACGTCTCGGGCTTAGCCGAGAGCTCGTGGACGCAAACTTTGCCAAGATCGCAGATGCGCCTATTTTAAGCTACGAGCAAGCTAGAAGCTCCGTTCTTTTTGCCGCGATGCCGAGCATCGATCCGCATATCGCTTTTTTGCGCGGCGTGCGCGATAAAGCAGCCGTAAGCGAGCTTGCCGCGCAGATGGGCGCGCTGCATCTAAATATGCGAAGCGCCATAAGCGAAGCGTTTTCACAGATCAAAATCAACGCCTTGTATCTAAAATGTGCCGCATACGCGCTCGCGCTCGCGCTGCTGTGGGCGTTTTTCGGCGCGCGGACGGCATGGCTGATCGTCATCTGCGTTTTTGCGACAAATTTAGCCGTGCTTGCCCTGCTTAGCGCATTTGGCGTGAGCGTGAATATATTTGCGATCTTTGCGCTGATCCTATCAGGCGCCGTGGGGATCGACTATATGATCTTTGCAAACAACGATAAGATGGCGCTTAGCGATAAAATTTTCGGCATTACGCTCGCGTCTTTAACCAGCATAATCTCTTTTTTTACGCTCGCTTTCAGCTCCACTAAAGCCGTGGCGCTGTTTGGGCTCTGCGTTAGCCTCAACATCGCGCTAGCAGCGATCTTGGCGCAAGTTTTGGCGGCGAGCAAGAAAAGCTAATCAAGCGGTAGCCAAAGAGCTAAAAGCACTGAATAGACGCTCTTTACCCGCTTGCAGATAAAATTTTATGAAAAAGTGTGCCGTAAATTTACGTAGCCGCGACGAATGAAAATTTAGTCTAATGCGCCGCGAGATAAAATTTAGCCTGCATGTGCAAGATAAAATTTAACCGACTAGAGCGCAAGAT
>NZ_CALIMQ010000123.1 GCF_938045535.1 uncultured Campylobacter sp.
AGTGATTTTCGGCTAGGTACTAGTTCCCCTTTTTATAACCTAAGTACTAGCACTAGTACTAATACCTGCATAGTGGGAACACGTTCAGGTTTGGTACGTACTAGTAGGTGTGAGCAGGCTTTCGAATGTGATGGGAACAAGGTAAACATTAATTGATGGTTTTGGTTTCGAGGCCCAAAACGGCTCCCGATGTGTTTAGCGGAACATAAATTTCAAGTACTACACTTCTCAAATGCGTAAATATTATGTTACTGTCAAAAATTGGCACAAAATACGAAGGAGACCAATGGAAGTACTACTAGCAACCCACGATTTAACTACTCGCATGCGCGCAGTGGAGTAATAATGTCTTTCTTCCGCCCTCACGTCCACTCAATTTGCATGCGCTGTATTAATTGACCATCAATGAAGTGAACGACTTTACACGCGTCAAATTATCACATGGGGTGGATCTTGGTACAAAATTGCGTCCACGCCGTGTCCCGCCGCGCGACGTCAAATTTAAAATTCCACTGCCGCTTGAAATTTCGCAATCTCTTAAAATTTCGCCGCCGCTTAGAATTTCATCGACGTTCAAAGCCCAGTCGCTCAAAATCCTGCCGCCGCCTAAAATTTCATCGCCCCGCAAAACCCTTTCGCCGCTTAAAATTTTATCGCGCGGGTACGCTGGTTTTCGCCCCGCCCGCATAAAATTCGACTCAAAAATCCTCGCCGCTCGCGCAAAATTTAGATCAAAAGCCCTCATCGCCCGCCTCGCTTCTAAATTTTTGCACCTCGTTTATGAAGGCCTGCTGCACGCTAAGCCGCCGCCCGTGCTGCACGCAGACTTCATCGGGGCTACCTAGCGCTAGGATTTTGCCGCGATCTTGGATCAAAAACCGATCGCAATACTCCGCCTCCTCCATAAAATGCGTCGTCACGACCACGCTCACGCCGGTGCGCGCGAGCGCATTTATGCGGTTCCAAAAGAGCCTGCGCGAGAGCGGATCGGCGCCGCTGGTGGCCTCGTCGAGAAACAAAATCTCGGGGCGGTGGATGAGTGCGCATGCCATGCTGAGGTTGCGTCCCGCGCCGAACGGCAGGTTTTGCCACGTCTCGTTTCGCAGCCGCTGCAAGCCAAACTCGCTCAAAAGCTCCTCTATACGCCGTTTCAGTGCTACTCCACCGATGCCGTAGCTGCGGCCGAAATACTCTAAATTTTGATAGCAGCTTAGCTTTTTATAAAGCGAAAATTTCTGTGAGACGTAGCCGATGCGCGATCTGATCGATGATTTGGCGTAGCGCAGATCCTCGCCCATGACCGAGATCTCGCCTCCGCTCATCCCCAAAAGCGCGCAGATCATGCGAAACGTCGTCGTTTTGCCCGCGCCGTTTGGACCCAGAAGGCCGAAAATCTCGCCCTTTTTGACCTCGAAACTCGTATTTTCTACGGCGGTGAATGAGCCGAATTTTTTACTCACGTCGCGCACTTTTATGACGGTTTGAGCCGCATCGAAGCTCCTTTTTTCGTAGCCGAAGTTTGCCGCGCCGATCTCTGCTTTATTTAAAAAAATATACACATCCTCCAGGCTCGCCTCGCGCGGGCTGAGTTTAAATTTCGCGCTTTCGTTTTCATTAAATTTAGCGTTTCCGCTTTCGTTAAATTTAACGCCCTCGTTTTCGTTTGAAATTTTAAAATTTTCGCCGCGCCCGTTTTCGCGCGCCGTGCTTTCGCCGCCTCTGTCTTCGTCGCTGCCGCTTAGGCTTGCGTTTAAAAACTCCTGCAGATCGCGCAGGCTTATCGGCTCTTCGCTTAGCAGATCGACGCTGCCGTCTCTGGGGCAGATGTCGATGAGCGGGGAGTTTTTTAAAAATCTTTGCGTCTTAAACATCAAGCGGCGCGCCAGGCTCTGATAATCCTCGCCGTCGATGCGAAAGGTGCGGTCCCGCAGCGCCGCGGTGATCTTTGCGGCGGGATCTTGCGCTATGATCTTGCCGCCGAGCAAAATCAGCGTCAGATCGGCATCCGCCGCCTCGTCGAAATACGCCGTCGAAAATATGCATTTCGCGCCGCTTTGATCCAGATACTCGCGCACGATCGCCCACAGCTCGCTGCGCGAGAGCGGATCGACGCCGACGGTGGGCTCATCTAGCACCAAAAGCCGCGGACGAGCCGCAATCGCGCAGGCAACGCCGAGCTTTTGTTTCATCCCGCCGGAGAGCGAATCCACGGCGTAATCTTTAAAGCTCAAAAGCCCTACGCGGCGCAAAAGCCCGCGCAGATACTCCTCGCCGTCTTTTAGATCGAGCCCTTTTAGGCCCGCGAAAATGTTTAAATTTTGCCAGACACTAAGCTCCTCGTAAAGCCCTAGGCTCTGCGACATATAGCCGTTTGCGCGGACGAATTCTTTATTTTCGCCGCTAGGGATGAAGCCGGCAAATTTTATCTCGCCGCAATCGGGCGCGATGATGCCGCAGATGAGCTTTAAAAGCGTGGATTTGCCCGCGCCGTCGGGGCCCGTGAGGCTGATGAGCCGAGGTGCATCGCCAATTCGCAGATCAAAATTTTCAAAAACGACGTTTTTGCTGCGATCCTCTCGCAGGTAAAATTTCTTTAAATTTACGATATTTAGTAGATCCAAGCTTAGCTCCAAATTTTATTGCTCGCCCCGTCGCTTGGCGCGACGAACGAGACCTACGCACGCCGAAAAGGCGCTCTTTGTCGCGACGCCTCGCTTCTGCAGCCGCCGAGACGTCTTGGTTTTGTGACAGCCACGGCATCTTGATTTTACAACCGCCGCGCGCTTTAAATTTTGCGACGCACGTCAAACAATTTCGCCCAAACCTCGCATAAATTCGACGCAACTTACCGCAAGCGCGCGAAACCAAGCCCTATCGCGCCGGGGTGCCCTGCAAATCGCCCGCTCGAATTTTGCGTGCCCGCACGATCGGCATTGCTTACGGCTCGCGCGGAATATTCCGCGCTACGCCTGATCCGCCTTGAGCGCGCGCAATCGCATCGGCTAGCCGCGCCGCTAACGATGCGCACACAACGCGCATGAGTGGGGCGGTCTCAAAACATGAAGCAGCTCGTGAGTATCCGCGATAAATTTGCTTCAAAACACAGATGAAAGCGACTTTTCATACACCTGGCGACCTATGATCGCCGAGCTCTTTATCTGCGCCGCGCCTTTTGAGGTAAAATTTCATCGCCGCCCGCCTTTCGGGGCGAAATTTTATCGCTGCCATGTATTTTGGCGAAATTTTACCTATTCTAGGCTTTCCTTAGCATAGTACCGACTTCAGCTACCGCGTCCTTTGGGCAAAATTTTACGCCGCTCGCAATCGGCATTAATCGCGTCGCTTGTTTTGTAGCGAAATTTTACCGCTATCCGCAGTCGGCACTCAATTGCCGCTCGTTTATCGCAAAACGCCTGCTAGAAATA
>NZ_CALIMQ010000124.1 GCF_938045535.1 uncultured Campylobacter sp.
GGCCTTCGTTGGAAACGGGATTTCTTCATATTCTGCTAGACAGAAGAATTCTCAGAATCTTCCTTGTGTTGTGTGTATTCAAGCTTACTAGCGGATTTGAAGTCATCAGCTATATCGGCGGTGAAGGTCACAATCTACAAGAGCACTCCATAGTGCTAGTTCGTGGTGGTCGTGTAAAGGACCTACCGGGCGTTAAATATCACATCGTCCGCGGTGCGCTCGATACTGCAGGCGTTGCGAAACGAACCGTTGCAAGATCAAAATACGGTGCTAAACGACCTAAAAAATAGTTTAGCCGAAACAGACCGGCACTAGATTTTGCCGAGTTTGAGTAAAATTTTAAAATTTGAAGGAATAAAATGAGAAGAAGAAAAGCTCCCGTTAGGGAAGTTATGCCTGATCCGATTTATGACAGCAAGGTAATCACAAAATTTATTAATTCGCTTATGTTCGACGGCAAAAAGAGCGTCGCTACCGAGATTATGTACGGCGCTTTAAATTTCATCGACAATAAAGGCGGTGAGAAGAAAGGCATCGAAATTTTTAACGATGCCATCGATAACGTTAAGCCTTTGATGGAGGTAAAATCTCGTCGTGTAGGCGGCGCTACTTATCAGGTTCCGATCGAGGTACGACCGGTTCGCCAGCAGGCTTTGGCTATTCGCTGGATCATCTCCTTTGCGAGAAAAAGAAGCGAGCGCACGATGATAGAGCGCCTGGCTTACGAGCTTATGGATGCCGCAAATTCTAAGGGCTCTTCATTTAAAAAGAAAGAAGATACCTACAAGATGGCGGAAGCCAACAAAGCTTTCGCGCATTATCGTTGGTAGGAGGGCATTATGGCAAGAAAAACCCCTTTGCATATGGTTAGAAACATCGGTATTGCCGCTCACATCGATGCTGGAAAGACTACTACAAGCGAAAGAATTCTATTTTTTACCGGTATGAGCCATAAGATTGGCGAGGTTCACGAGGGTGCCGCTACTATGGACTGGATGGAGCAGGAGCGCGAGCGTGGCATTACGATTACGTCTGCGGCAACGACCTGCTTTTGGAATAATCATCAGATAAATTTGATCGACACCCCGGGCCACGTTGATTTTACTATCGAAGTCGAGCGCTCGATGCGCGTTTTAGATGGTGCGGTAGCAGTATTTTGCTCTGTAGGTGGCGTTCAGCCTCAAAGCGAGACCGTTTGGCGTCAAGCGAATAAATACCATGTTCCGCGCATCATTTTCGTAAATAAGATGGACCGCGTAGGCGCAAATTTTTATAATGTCGAACAGCAAGTAAAAGATAGGCTCAAAGCACATCCTGTTCCTATTCAAATTCCGATCGGCGCAGAGGATGATTTCAAGGGTGTTATAGATTTGGTTACTATGAAGGCGCTCGTTTGGGATGATAGCAAGGGTCCTTCTGCTCCGGAGATCGTTGAAATTCCTGCCGAGCTACGAGAAAAAGCGCAAGAGTATCGCGACAAGATGATTGAGGCGGTAGCAGAGACTGATGAAGCTTTGATGGAGAAGTATTTTAACGGTGAAGAGCTAAGCGTAGAAGAGATTAAAAAGGGCATCAAGAAAGGCTGCTTAAGCCTAAGCTTTTTTCCTATGCTATGCGGTACCGCGTTTAAAAATAAGGGCGTGCAGCCTTTGTTAGATGCAGTCGTAGATTATCTGCCTGCGCCGGATGAAGTGCCTGCGATTAAGGGTCAGTATGAGGACGGCAGCGAGGTTCACGTAAGCTCTACTGACGAGGGCGAGTTTGCGGGTCTTGGATTTAAGATTATGACCGATCCTTTTGTAGGTCAGCTTACATTCGTGCGCGTATATCGCGGCGTTTTGGAAAGCGGTAGCTACGTCGTAAATACCGGCAAGGGTAAAAAAGAGCGCATCGGCCGCTTGCTAAGAATGCACTCTAATAAACGCGAAGAGATCAAAGAGCTATATGCGGGCGAGATCGGCGCCGTTGTGGGTCTTAAAGACACTCTTACGGGCGATACTCTAGCTAGCGAAAAAGATAAGGTAATTTTGGAGCGTATGGAATTTCCTGATCCCGTTATCAGCGTAGCAGTGGAGCCTAAAACCAAAGCCGATCAAGAAAAAATGGGTATCGCGCTTCAAAAATTGGCGCAAGAAGATCCGAGCTTTAGGGTCGCGACCGACGAAGAGAGCGGACAAACGATCATTTCGGGAATGGGCGAGCTGCACCTTGAGATCATCGTAGATAGAATGCTTAGAGAATTTAAAGTCGAGGCCGAGGTCGGACAGCCGCAGGTCGCATATCGCGAGACTATCCGCAAAAAGGTCGAGCAAGAGTACAAATACGCCAAACAATCGGGCGGTCGCGGTCAATACGGTCACGTATTTTTGCGCCTAGAGCCTTTGGAGCCTGGCACCGGATATGAGTTCGTAAACGATATAAAAGGCGGCGCGATTCCAAAAGAATACATCCCTGCGGTCGATAAGGGCTGCCAAGAGGCGATGCAAAATGGCGTTTTGGCGGGCTATCCGGTCGAGGACGTGCGCGTAACGGTCTATGACGGAAGCTACCACGAAGTCGACAGCTCCGAAATGGCGTTTAAACTCGCCGCTTCTATGGGCTTTAAAGAGGGCGCTAGAAAAGCGGGCGCCGTAATCTTGGAGCCTATGATGAAGGTCGAGGTAGAAACCCCTGAGGAGTATATGGGCGACGTCATCGGCGATCTAAACAAGCGCCGCGGACAGGTCAATAACATGAGCGAGCGCGGCGGTAATAAGATCATCGACGCGTTCTGCCCGCTTTCGGAGATGTTCGGTTACTCGACTGATCTGCGCTCTCAGACGCAGGGTCGCGCGACCTATTCGATGGAATTTGATCACTACGACGAGGTTCCTAAAAACGTCGGCGAAGAGATCATCAAAAAGCGTAACGGCTAAGCTTAACGGACGCTAGGGTGCGGCGATAGCTTTATCGCCAAACCTCGGCGCTTCTTTAAATTTTAAAACGGCTCTTAGAATTTAACCCGCTTTACGAGCCAAAATTTTAACTCACACTCTGGTTTCAAATAAAATTTCAACTCAAAATTTTAACCTCTACCGATCGCAAATTTAGATCAAAAAAATTTCAATTAAATTTAAAAATTCAAAGCATAACTTAAAATGCGCTCATGATGCCGTGTCTATTATCGTTTTACTAGAGATTTCTTTCTTTCGCAGAGAAAGCATGCATGTCGCTATATGCTTTGATTTACATTCACGAACAAAATCGCCGCAAGCGGGATCGCACAAACAGGGTGAAATTTTACCTTCGACGCAGCCTTAAGGCGGAGCGTAACTATCATAGACCTATATCGGATCGCAATCACCAGTGCTTTATGCTAAGTTGCGGTATTCTCGGGCACTTTAATTACACCGCCGCTTTACGCCGTAAAATTTTATCTTCGAGCAATCTACGCGCCGTTCATATAGGTCTAGCTAACACCCAAACTCGCCCGTTCTCGGATTTAGCAGGCGTTTGCTTTCGCGGGCTATAATGCGCCCGTTTTAAATTTCAAAACAAAGGAAAATTATGCAACAAACTAAATTGCAAGGCGTAAGCGTCGGTCTTTCGGGCAACGAGCTTAAGCTGGGAGATAAGGCGCCTGTGGTTAGCCTGGTCGCGGCCGATCTTAGCGAGGTCAAAGTCGGCGGCGGCACGGACAAGGCACAGGTCATCATCGCCGTGCCGTCGCTGGATACGGACGTGTGCGCGACCGAGACGCGCAAATTTAACGAGCGCGCCGCGAGTATAAAAAATACCGAGGTTTTCGTGATCTCGATGGATCTGCCGTTTGCCGCGGGCAGATTTTGTTCGACCGAGGGGATCAAAAATTTACGCGCCCTAAGCGATTTTCGCGATAAGGAGTTTGCGCGCGCATACGGCGTGCTGATCGCGGACGGCGCGCTTGCGGGGCTAACGTGCCGCGCGGTTTTCGTCGTGGATACCGCGGACGGGCGCCTTGCTCGCCCGCAACTTTAAATTCTAAAATTCCACGGCGCCCTTAAATTTAGCAGGCCATGTTTTAAATTTCGGCGAATCGCGTTTGCGATATTTCTTGTGCAGTTCGCAATAGAATTTTAAAATTCTATCCCCAATCAATTTATAAATTTATCTCATATTCGGCGTACTTTTTATCTACTCACGCATATTATGATTTGAAAAAACAGCGCGCGATCGGGGTTAAATTTTAGCGCAAAAATACAGGCGGCAGTATTGCGAAACTAGACGAGGCGCGGATGAAATTTGCGGGCGGAGCGCGCGTATATACAATACGTGACCGAGCAAATTTTAGACGTAACGACGTATAGCAAAATAAGACAACGCGCGCAAAGATAAGGCGAAGTATTTTTTCTTTAGACGAGGCGGAAATAAGCCGAATGAAGGAGCTTATATTATAATACGCGACTGAAATTCGGCGAAATTTCCAACGACGTATAAAGGAAAAAAAGAGCCGCTAAGTATTCAAGTCCGGATAATCCCACGCGTTATATTCATCCGTCAGATTATCATTCTCCGCTCCCTTACAGCATAGCTACTCTAGCCCGCCGCGCCTCTCCATCACGACCTCTTCATCAAGTCCTGCGCAGTCTGAGCCGTGCACGCGGGCATTGACGCACGCCCAGTGGTAGCGGTAGATGAGATCGAGCGCCTGCAGGATTTCATCCGTGTCGCGTAGCTTCACGCGTGCCGAAAAATCGCCGCCGCTAAAGGTGTCCATCACAAATCCGCAGTCGCAGATCTCGCTCGGAAAGCTAAGTTCCTCCACGAGCCCCATGGCCCACATCAGCGCCCACAGCGACTCATATTTCCAGCCCATATTCACGGCCTCGTCGCGGCTTGCTTCGCCCTGCGTGACGCGGCGCTCCATACGCGTGAGCTTGTCTATGCAGCCGTAGCGGTTATCTAGAAAGCCCTGCGCGCCCTGCTTATCCTCGTCTGCAAGCTTACCCTCGTCTCTGATCGAGCAGGCACACATTATCGCCGCGTAAGAACAGATCGCGCGAGCGATGACCTCGTCCTTTTCGCGCGGGGCAACCTCGTCCGTCTCGTATCGTAGCGGCAGATGATCTATATACGGCACGCCATGCGATTTTAAAATTTCGATGCTTATATCCTTGCGCTCCTGCGCGGTCTTGCCGATCTTTGCGGCGTTTGCGCTATTTTTGCCGCCTTTTTTGAAAAAATCTGAAAACGCCATGAGCTCTCCTTAAAATTTTAAACGTATTTTAAAACAATCGCGCAAAATTTCAGCTTACGGCGACGACGCGGATTTTTAAATTTAAGCTTAAACCCGAACTTTGGAAATCGGACGGAAATTTCGCGCCTCATCTTGCTAATTTATACGGCGCCGTGCAAGCTCGCCCGTATCCGTAATGAGCGAATTAAAAAGGATCGTTCGCGCCGCAAGTGGGCGGACGAATTATGGTAAAATTCGGCAAATTTATGTAGGAGCGGCGAATGGGACGGCAGATAAATTTTTAAAATCGCAAAAGAACACACCAAGAACACATTCGCTCGCTAAAGTCCATCCAAAATTTTAAGGCGAAAAGTGCCACAAAGGAGAAAAAATACAAATCTACGACATAACGTAACTGCAGGCAGAGGCGAGCAAAAGTCTATGGGCGAGTACCGCGGCAAGGTGTTGCTAATCGCAAATACGGCCAGTAAATGCGGCTTTACGCCGCAGTACGAAGGCCTCGAAGCGCTTTATAAAAAATATCGGGACCGGGGTTTTGTCATTCTCGGCTTCCCGTCCAATCAGTTCCTTGCACAGGAACCGGGCAGTAACGACGAAGTGCAGTCGTTCTG